>JBLHVA010000044.1:0-10784 GCA_047630005.1 Candidatus Endobugula sp.
TAAAACTCATCGCTATTGGTGACATTCTCTTTTGTTTTATGACGTGCCCATTCAAGCAATAAGGCTTTCAGTGCGACGTACTGTTTATTCTCAACGGCACTTTCAATATCACTATAAATGATTTTTAAAGAGCGTTTGTTTTTAGCGATATTGTTAAATGATCCACTCTGCCTGGGTGACTTGCCTGCATCGTGATATCCGTTTCTTCGTCTACACCATAAGTAGAAAAATATCAGCCATAAAACAAAAAATACGCCCGTGCTGAATTGCCATAATCTTAAGGTAGTAGACGGTGTGGTGGGGGAGTCGCTGGTACTGGTATTCTCTACCGCGCTAACTGCAGGAATAGTGTTTTGTTGATCAAGCAGGGTGCTGGCCACCACAATCTTTTGCGATTCTAGTGTGATAACTTCTTCTTTGTCGGTATTAATATTCCACCAGCGTAAGCTAATGGGCGGCAGGGTAAATGTGCCAGTATTTTTTGGGATAACGGCGTAGTTGATTAGCCGTGTACCTACAATGCCTTGTGTGCCTAGCTGATTCTTGGTATCGGCTTTATCACTATAAATCGTAAAGTCCGTGTTTGTATTTGTATCTAAGCTAATGTTGGGTAACTGAGAATGCCCTAAGCCGTCGGCAGTAATGGTGAGTTGGTAAGACAGTGGCTCGCCTACATTCGCGCTGATAGTGGACTGCTCCCACTGCTGGGTAAAGTTGATCTTGCTTGCAGGCAGCCAGTAATCGGCAGTGGATTGACTTGAGATTGGCTTCACGTTAATCGCGAGCGGCTGACTAGTAACACGTAAAAAAGGGCTTTGGATACGGCCAAAACGATTGCTGGGTTTCTCTACTTGCCATAGTTGTTGTGGAATAGTGAGTGTGCCGCTGGTTTGTGGATGCAGTGCATATACATGCTCTAGCACATTGTAAGTAACGCCATTTATAGCGGTTTTAAAGTTCTTCTTATCAATTAATTCTTGTGCGCTATCACTAATAATAAACTCACTGGCCTCGTAATCGGTGAGTGAAATGCGATAATGGAGTTGTAAGCGAAGAATGATTTGCTCTTGTACATAGACGCTGTTTTTGTTGACTATTGCACGTAAAAACACTTCTCCGTTGGTATTGGTTTGATTGTTTCCATTAGTTGTTGGAGCATTATTTTGGAGATTGTTTTGGTTGTTTATTTGAGAGTTACTTTGAGAGTTACTTTGAGAGTTACTCTGTGAACCATTGCTAGAATTGTTATCATCCACAGTGATTTTTATCGCATCACTAAAAGCGCCATTGGCTGATAAGGAAGGGATGAGTAAGCTGCCGGTTTCTTTGGGCGCAATTACCAGCGTCCACTGGGTACGAGAGCTAATGCGTCCATTGACTATAGAGGTTTGGCTGCTCTGCTGGCGCTGTAAAATATCAAACTGTAATTCAAGGGCAGCGAAGTCAATCTCATCGGCACCTTGTTTATCAAGAGTAATAGTTAACAGCAAAGTATCATTAATGGTAATCGCCGTACGATCGATACTGGTGGTGAGAGTGGCGGCATGGGTGTTTACCGCGAGTAGTAAAGCTCCGATGGTGATTAACAATAAGATCAGTTTTTTCTGCATTAACATTTTTCGCTCTTTACGGTTTTATTCACATAGTATTTCGTAGATACCGGATCGAGTCCGGTATGACATTTTTTGTATATAAGGTATCTGTTTAAATGGAATACCTTTTTTATACACAACGGACTGTTTAAAGTGTAATGCTTGTTTTTTAGTATTAAGTATTAGCGGTTTAATACGGTAGCCTTACTACAGTTTTCGTCATGCCGGCGTATGCCGGTATCCATGGTTTTTTTATCCCCGTCATTTAATAACGCTTATGCGCATTATTATCAGGTAATTTCCAGTCGCCACTTTGATAGAGTTGTCGGCGTTTTTGAAATTCGTATTCAAATTTTCTTCGTAATAAACCGCTCGGGTCGTCGGGTATTTTTTGAATCCATTGTTCTAATTCTTGTTTTTCTTCTGTGCTTAATTGATCAAAGGCACTTAATTTTTGCACCTGATCTTGGTCTTTTTGATTGTCTTCTTCATTTTCTTGAGCTTCTTTTTCTTCGGCAACTTGTCGTTCTTCTTCAGCCTTTTCAGCCTCGGTTTTTTCGCCTTCACTTTTATTACTGTCCGATTTTTCTTCTTGATCGGATGGGTTTTCTTTGCTGTCCTGCGACTGCTGGTCTTGGCTTTCGTTGCTCTCATTACTTTCAGCGTTTTCTTGATCGCCTTCTTGACTGTCTTGATCGTCTTCGTCTTCGTTCTTGTCGCCGTCACCTTGTTGCTGTTCTTGCTGCTGCTGGGCTTTTATTTGTTCGATGATGTCTTTGTTTTTTTTGGCGTCGCTCAAGGTAGGGTCTTTTTTAAGGGCGCTATCGTAGGCTTCGATTGCATCATCATATTGTTGCAATTGGCCTAAGGCGTTACCACGATTGTAGTCGTCAGTAGCCGTATCGCCTTTTGCGAATGCATCGGCGGCGGCTTGATAGTCTTTGTTCTTATAGGCAGCGCTGCCTTGCCATTGATGGTTTTCACTATGGGTAAAATGTTTTTCTGCTGTGGTGTAATCTTGCTTATCAAAGGCTTGCTGGCCTTGCTGGTTTTTGTTGCGCCACAGTTCATCCCACAGCGTAGACTTTGTGGCAGTTGGCGTTTCGGCCTTAGCTTGATCGATGGTCTGTGCATAAACCGGTTCTGGCAGAGTGACGGGTAATATGATGACTATCAGCGACAACAGCCAACCGCGACGAAACAGTAGAGCAAATAAGGGTAGGAATATTAATAGCAATAATGGCGCAAACTCTTCCCATTGATCCATTTCACGTTGTGAGTCGTTTTCGCTTGTTGGGTGTTGAAAAGCGGGGCGCTCGATAGATTGTAAAATAAAGTTAATATCGTCATCACCTGCTTGTAATGGTAGGTAATGCCCATTAACGGCCGAGGCGACTTCTTGCAAGACGGCATCGTTACGCGCCGCTTGAATAATATTGTTATCCCCGTCACGTAAAAAAGTAGATTGAGCGCTATTGTTTTGACTGTTATTACTATCGCTGCCATCACTAGGAATAGGCGCGCCTTCTGGTGTGCCGATACCCATAATAAATAATGATTGGTGTGCTTGCTTTTCAAGTGTGCGTTCAATGCTGTTAATCGCTTTTGGGTCGATACCATCGGTTAACACGACATAAGCCGCATGTTGAATACCTGAGTCAGCCACTAGCGTTGTCGCCATAGTCATCGCCATTTCGATATTGCTGCCCGGAATGGGTAACAAGCCCGGTGTGAGTGTCGACAGGAGGTTGGCAATGGTTTTGGTATCATCGGTTAACGGTGTCACAGTATGGGCTTCACCCGCGTAAACCACCAAGGCCGTCACGCCATCTTTGCGTTGGCTTAATAAGTCTTTAATTTTTAAGCGCGCGCGTACAATGCGCGATGGCTTATTGTCGGTGGCGCGCATACTAGGGGACAGATCAAGAATAATTACCATTGCCTGTTCAGATTGCTGCAAGGGTTGGGGGAGTTTTTCCCACGTAGGGCCAGCAAGGGCAATACACGCAACCAACCATGCACCCGCTAATAGAGTATAAATAGGGCGGGCGAATAGGTGGCTAATGACTGTTTTGGCTTTGTGTGTATTGTCTTCATTGTTATGCGAGCTGTTGTTCGTATTATCATCAGTGACTAAATGCCGTAACAAATCGGCATTTATCCATTGCTCAAACCCTGTTTGTCTCTGTCCTTGTCTGCTTAGCCAGTAGGCAACGAACAGTAATACAGGAATTAACAGCAGCCACAGTGGACGAATAAAATGAAAGTCGGCGAAAGCATCCATTATGTACGACCTCCCTTTTTCTCTTTCTGTCTTTGTTTCGTTTTTAGCGTGGAGCTCAATGCCTGTATTGATAAAGCAATCGCTAGCCGGTGACTGATTGCAGCTAATACCAAACTACATACTAAAGCGAAACCTAGCGGCCACATAAATAAAGACTGCACTGGGCGAAGCCATTCAGGCTCTTTTTCTGTGGGTTCTAATTTATCAAGTTCACTATAAATGTTGTTTAATTCCTGAGTATTCCGTGCGCGAAAATATAAGCCGCCGGTGGTATCGGCAATAGCGGTTAAGGTTTCTTCATCTAGTGAAGCCGATGGGTTCACGCGGCGATTACCAAAAAAACTGCGCACAATCATTTCGTCTGCACCAATACCCACGGTATAAATTTTTGCGCCAATCTTTTCTGCTAATTTAGCCGCTTGTAATGGTTCTACTTCGCCTGCAGTATTTTCGCCATCGGTTAGTAAAATAATAACTTTGCTATTGCTCGGTTTAGCGGAAGAAACGCTAGACTGATTTTTTAATCGTTTTACCGATAGGCCAATGGCATCACCAATGGCGGTGTCTTTACCGGCAAAACCTAATTGCGCCTCTTGTAAAAACTGATTCACCGACTGGGTATCGAAGGTGAGTGGGGTTTGTAGATAGGCTTGGGTACCAAATAGAATCAAACCAATACGATCCCCTTGGCGTTGATCAATAAAGTCACTGACGACTTTTTTCACTGCGGCTAAGCGGGTAGCGGGGCGGTTATTTATCTGCATATCTTCCTGCTGCATACTGCCAGAAATATCCACGGCGAGTAATAAGTCTCGGCCACTGGTAGGCAAGGCTTGTGGTTCGCCCAGCCATTGGGGCTTCGCGGCGGCTAATACCAATAAACACCAAATAAGAATAAGTAATAACCAGCGCACAAAAGGATGATGCGCAACGGAGTGATCACTGATGTTGGTTTGCGTGAGCTGGGTATAAAACGGCACGACAATACCGTGATCGCTGCCGTGGTCTTGTTGTGGCGAGGGTTTCAGAAAGCGATAAACCAATAAAGGCAAAGGCAATAACAGTAATACCCAAGGCGAGGCAAGTGTGAACATTAGGCGGATTCTCCTAATGGGGTTTCTTTCACATCATGTAGCTTAATTTGAACACGGTGGTGCTTAATCCAGTTTTCACCGGCTTTGTATAATTGGGAGATATCAATTCGCTGGTCAGGTGCCGATTGCGTGCTGTGCGCTTGGTATTGTTGTTCGCTCATCCATTGGGCGAGTGAATCACTAAAGTAGGCTTTGCTGGTTTGCTGGTTTAAAAAATCAATCCACGCTTGCCCAAACAATGCAGCGCTGTCTTCGGAATAAGCCGTAATAGCAGTGCGTTTCACAATGGCGATCATTGCGGTGGCGCTATTTAAATCACTGCGTAGATCACTATTATCTGCGCCCTCGTGTGCTTGCCACTGCTGATACTGGTGCTTTAACAAACTTAGGGCTGCACGACGATAACGCCATTTTTTCTGATAACGCTTAAGTGCATAAACACCGCCTGCACATAGTGCGATAGCTAATATCAGTAATAACCACCAGCCAATAGCGGGCGGCCACGGGCTGACTGCAACGGGTAAGTGGATATCGGCAATAGGTAACGCCTGTTGAGTCTGCGCTTGAGCGACTGGCGGTGTCTGTATTTGGGGAGATAACAATGGAGGAGTATTCATCGTGCCATCAGCCCCATAATTACGTCGGTTGCAGGTGTTTGAACCGGCGCTTTACAAAAGCGAATGCGTAAACCTTGGCAAAGTTGTTGTAAGCGCGCTTCTTTTGCCGCAAAGCGTGCGCTGAACCCCTCGCTAATAGATCGCTGTAAGGTCAATTGGCTAACATTTTGTCCGTCACTAATAGTGACTTTTGCGGTATTGGGCAAAGCCATTTCTAGTTGATCAACCACCCATAACAAGGTGACTCGGTGATGGCGTGAGAGATAAAACAGTTGTTTTTCGCAGTCGTCATCTAGGTCGTAGCAGTCACTAATAATAACGATATCGGTGCCGGTTTGGGTAGTGTGAATCACCCGTTTTAAGGCATCACTCATGGAGAACTTATCATTCACTCGTGCAGATAATTGTTGGTTAGCCGAAGACAATTGTTGTAGCCAGCGATTAACGGTTTTATGGCTGCGGGCAGGGCGAGTTTCCCCTATTTGATGGCTGCCCAACACAATGCCACCGCTACGGTCGCCAGAGGCAATAGTGGCCCAGTTAATAAGCGCCGCCAACTGGCAGCCATAAACCGATTTAAAACACGGGTGGCTACCAAAGAAGCTACTACGGCGTTGGTCTACCAAGGTGACAATGGGTTTTTCTTTCTCTTCGGAATAACGTTTGCTGTGGGTGACTTGGGTGCGTGCCGTGACTCGCCAATCAATTGAACGAATATCGTCACCCGCCTGATAAGGGCGAACATCCTCGAACTCCATGCCGCGGCTGACCGAGCGGCTTTGGTGATGGCCGCCTAGCTGCGCTTTGCTCTTTCCACTACGCGCACTACATTGCTTCGCAAAATGGCGAAGTTGTTGTAGCTCACTTAGGGAAACATAAGCGCCAGAGAATGGTTTGTTGGCCGAGTCTGTGATCATCGTCGTCGCGTACTCACTTTTCTATACGTTTATATCAGCGTTCTTTTTGCAGTGTTTCATGCAGCGGCCATCTATATCACGGCGACTTTTTGCAATAAACGAGTGATCACGTGATCAGCGGTAATGCCTTGGGCTTCTGCCTCAAAGCTCAGAATTAAGCGGTGGCGAAAGACATCGTAAATTACTCCATGAATATCGTCTGGTGTCACATAGTCACGGCCATGGATAAACGCATGGGCTTTTGCACAACGGTCTAATGCGATAGTGGCGCGGGGGCTTACCCCAAACTCAATCCACTGGCCTAGCTCGTCATCCACCTTTTTAGGGTGTCGTGTGGCCATAGTGAGCTGCACAATATATTGATCAATACTCTCTGCCGTATGTACCGCTAACACCTCTTGGCGAGCGGCGAGTAACTGCTCGATAGTGAGCGGTTCTGGTGGAGTAACTTCCGTATGACTTGCCTCGTTACGGGCGAGTTGTAGTATTTGTGCTTCGGCAGTGGCATCGGGGTATGCAATAGTTACATGCATTAAAAAGCGATCTAGTTGAGCTTCGGGTAGCGGATACGTGCCTTCTTGCTCGATAGGGTTTTGCGTCGCCATGACCAAGAATACAGCGGGTAGCGGGTAGGTGGTATTGCCCACACTAATTTGTCGTTCTGCCATGGCTTCTAATAAGGCCGATTGCACCTTGGCAGGGGCACGGTTAATTTCGTCGGCAAGCACAATGTTGTGAAATAGCGGCCCCGGCTGAAAGGTAAAGCTGTGTTCTTGGGGGTTATAGATATCGGTGCCGGTAATATCGGTAGGCAGTAGGTCGGGCGTAAACTGAATACGTTGGAAATCAGCCTCAACACCTTCTGATAAATGCTTGATTGCCTTGGTTTTTGCCAAGCCCGGAGCGCCTTCTACCAGTAAATGCCCGTCGGCTAATAGCGCAATTAATAAGCGATCAATCAGTTGGCTTTGGCCGACAATTTGGCTTTCTAACCAGTGTTTTAACGGAGCGAGTTGCATTGATGAATCCTTATTTTTTATTCGTGAATAACAAACCCAATTCACATTAAAGCTACATTAGGTTTGTATCTTAACTGTTCGATTTATATTGTTAATTACTGGCTTTTTTTGTTTGGTTTTACTTATTTCGTGATTCTATATACGGCTGATTTTTTATTTTTCAAGGCATCTTCTTAACGCAGCAGATAAACGGTAGGTATGACGACTTGATTGGCTATTTAGAGTATCGGCCATGCCTTAAATAGGCTGTATCAATATCAGTGGTTTAATCACCACGGCCCAAAATTCTGTATTGCCTTTTTGCCATGCAATGGCTTGGTCGTCACTAGTGGGAATGACTTGTTGTTCTTCCATCCACTGCTTAATCGCTACTGCCTTATCATCGGCTACCGCTTTGGCAACGGCAATAAGGTCGAGTTCCTTGGCGACAGAAATAACATTGCCGCTGGCAAAATGCGGTTCGATTTCTTGCCATTGCAAGCGAGCGGTTTCGCGGTTGATTTTATCAATAGAGTTCATATCCTCACTATCGTCGCTCTCTACCAGTATTTTTAGTTGCGCATCACTAAGGGCATCACTGGGAATAGACGAAGGGGGCTTGTTCTTGTTTTCGATAGGGTTATTGCTCATCACTGTAACTGCTGCTCTTTTACTTGTTTAATTAATGCTTCGGCACTGCTAATGAGTTGCTTGCGTTGCAGTATCACCTGTAAGCGAGAACCGCCTACTTGCCGCCATAATATAGACGAGCGGATGCCGGCAAACAGCAATACACGAATTTGGTTAGCGATGCGAGTTTGCTGTAGATAGTTGTAATCGCCATTCACCTGAATACGAAAACTAAAGGTGCTAATAGTACTGGTATAAATATCTGCAAGGCTCGCCACTACGTTTTCATGGGTAGGGTCAAACAACTCCGCTTGGCGCTGTGCTTGTTCAATGCGCTTACCAATAGTGCTGAGCATGTCGGGCTGTTTCATCAGCTTCTTTTGTAAATGCACCATGCCCATGACATAACGCACAATATCGTTACCGTTAGGGGTGTTCACTCGCTTGAGCGTATCGCATAGCTGGGTTAAACCGGCCAATATTTTGGTGTTATCGCCATATACATCACTAATGATCGCGGGGTTTTGCTCAAACAGGCTATGTATCGCTGTATGTAAATCCCCTTGGTTAACATGCCCACTAGTGGCGAGATCTTGTACCAGTAAAGACGATTGAAACATTCCCGCCAACGCAAGAGTGCGATCATCCCACGGTGAATGGTTTTTATCAGGGTGTTGTTGGGTAGACATAATAGCTTAGGCGGTCTCAGTAATGTTGATGATGCGAACGTGCGCTCTATGTTGATAGCTTGGGTTGGCATCACTCGATATGTGTTTGCGAGTGTTATGTTTATAGATTACGTATTTGCGAATAAGGCGAATGTCTATTAATGGAGACACTAAGCGCTAAGATCAACCTAGCGTGTGCTAAAACACCAGATTAGTTAGCGCGAGCGGCAATCACCGCGCCACCCAAGCAATGCTCGCCATCGTACAACACGATCGATTGCCCCGGTGTGACCGCACGTTGCGGCACATCAAATATTACACTGATTGAATGGTCGCCATTCACCGTGACTTCACAGGCTTGGTCGGCTTGGCGATAGCGTATTTTGGCATGACAACGAAAAACCGCTGCCTGCTCAGATGGGTTAATCCAGTGCATATCGTTGGCAGTTAAGCGTTGATGATACAACAGCGGGTGCTGATCACCTTGCACAACAATGAGTTGGTTTTTGTCTAAGTTTTTATCTACTACATACCACGGCGCATCCGGCGCATTCTTAACGCCGCCAATCCCCAAGCCTTGGCGTTGCCCCATGGTGTGGTACATCAGCCCCGCATGTTTGCCAATCACCTGGCCTTTATCGGTAACAATTTCGCCTTCTTGGGCAGGTAAGTATTGCTCTAAAAAGTCTTTAAAACGGCGTTCGCCAATAAAACAAATACCGGTGCTGTCTTTTTTGTTGTGGGTGATGAGATTGTGCTGTTCTGCCAGCAGGCGTACTGCAGGCTTTTCTAACTCACCCACAGGGAACAAAGTTTTGGCTAATTGCTCACCACCCACCGCATGTAAAAAGTAGCTTTGGTCTTTATTATTGTCGCAGCCCTTTAACAGGCGGGTACTACCGGCGCTGTTTGTAGGGCTATTTGCATCACTCTTTGTATCAGTATTGAAAGAATCATCACGGCGCACATAATGGCCAGTGGCGATCATATCGGCACCGAGTACTTGGGCGTAATCTAAAAACACCTTAAATTTGATTTCACGGTTACACAAGATATCGGGGTTAGGGGTACGGCCTGCTTTGTACTCTTCTAAGAAATACTCAAAGACATTATCCCAATATTCCGCGGCAAAGTTCGCCGTATGCAGCGTAATACCCAAGGTATCACATACCCGCTGGGCATCCGCTAAATCGTCTTTGGCAGAACAATATTCCGTACCATCATCCTCATCCCAGTTTTTCATAAACAAACCTTCGACCAAATAACCTTGTTGCTGTAACAACAACGCCGTCACCGAAGAATCAACACCACCAGACATGCCCACCATCACGCGGGTTTCTTGAGGAAGAGGGGAAGAGATAGACATAATTAAGACACTACATAAGTTTAAAAAGTAAAAGCGACATTTTAACGGTTTTAGCGAGAGATTGCTGGGGAAATATTGGGGGTGGTTAGAGATGGGTGGGTATTTGTTTTTGGTGACGTGGGAGTTGTTACATACCTTAGTGATACCACATTAATTGGTATTTATAAATAATAGTAGAAAAGAGACACTTTATTTCATGAACCTCTGTTTACGCCATTGCCAGATTCAAGCTCAGCAATAGATCCCAGTAGTTGTCGTGCATTGGCTGGTGAACGGAGTAGATAAGTCGTTTCTTCCATCGCGTTATAATCTTCCAGCGACATCATCACGACAGAGCTCCCACTCTTGCGAGTGATAATAATCGGTGAATGGTCTTTACAGACTTTATTCATCGTGCTGGCAAGATTGGCATGAGCTGATGTATAGCTAATAGTGTCCATAAATACTCTATATTTTTCATGTAGAGAAAACTATAGTAATTGTGATTCTGTTTGCGAGAGCTGTCAAATAGTCTTTTGGTTGACGATTGTCGCTTGAATCATTTTGTGTGGGAATATGTTTTTTGGATGTGTGAATCACGTTGAGCGGGTTTGTTTTAGTGTGTTAGATTGGCGGTTA
>JBLHVA010000045.1:0-10640 GCA_047630005.1 Candidatus Endobugula sp.
TGCAAGCCTATTAATGGCATTGAATATTTGCTGATGCGTTTCTTTAAAGAAATCGCCATCCTGAACAACCTCTGCCACTGCATCATAAAAGTTATTCGCCAACATCAAGCCACCTAAAACGGCCTGTTCTGCTTCGGGCGAATGCGGTAATGGCTGTACCGACGACGACACCTCTGCGTATTCAGTTGTGGGCATATCATCAATGGGCAGCATGTCCTGTGGGTACATAGTCGAGTATCAGCTTTGAAATGAATAGAATATTTATTAGGAGAGAGATAATACAGTACGCACAAAAAAAGCACTACCAACGTGTGTCAGCAGTGCTTTGATATTGTCATTTTATTGATAGCCAATAACGAAAACGCTCATTAGCCCTTCAATAAAATGCGCTTATTCAGCAAGAGTTATTCAGCAACAACAATTAATTTAATCGCTTGAGTCACTTCGCTATGCACTTGAATATCAATCTCGTATTCACCTACGTTGCGCAATGCGCCTTCAGGTAAACGAACTTCTGATTTTTCAATCGCAACGCCAGCAGCAGTGATTGCCTCAGCAATATCGCGAGTACCGATAGAACCGAACAACTTGCCTTCTTCACCAGCACTTGACGTGATGGTAAGCTCAAGATCAACCAACTGGTCAGCACGTGCTTGCGCAGTGTTTTTACTTGCCGCTTCAGCTGCTTCAAGATCAGCACGACGCGTTTCAAATACTGCTACGTTTGCCGCAGTTGCCGACAACGCTTTACCTTGAGGGATTAAATAGTTACGACCAAAGCCCGCTTTAACCGCGACTTTATCACCAATACTACCTAATTTACCCACTTTTTCGAGTAGAATAACTTCCATCTCGCAATCCTCTTTAATTTAATCTTTTATGCGATTACTGCTTGTTTTGCAGTCTATCGCGAAAATTTATCCACGCATCTAAAAAACCAATGCTCATTACCACTGGCATCATGATTAATGCAATAACATAAAACAGTACTAACCACTGAGCACCCAGACCTTTAAGCCGAGCTACTTCGTGCGCGACGGCAGCTGCAACCAATAATAATGGAACAGCCAAAATATTTGACCACCACCAGTACTCATCACCTTGGTAACTCAACAATACATTGCCTAAAAAGCATGCTGCCGAAAAACCAATACCTAACCGCAAACCGCGAAACTCTTCACCGAAGCCGCCGGGGTTATAGGCTAGTGCCTGCAACCAACGGCCAAAGAACACACCAATCAATCCATTAACCGCTAGGATGTAAGCCAATAGGCCCGACATTCCTACCGCAGTTGCCAATGTTAACAATGGCATCATTGATTGCGGATCTTGCTCACCCTGCTGTTCTAGGGCTGCTACCTGCTGCATCACATTATCGGACATAATGTCGACAATGTTTGGCGCTACCCATAACGTCATCAAAGCAATTATTGCTGACAATACCATTACAGAAAACATCATTAACTGTAACGAAATGGTTAAACGCAATGTTAACGCTGCGATATACACCACAGCTAATGATAACAATGCCATCCATGTGATTAGCGAGTTGCTCTCACCAAACCACATTGACAATAACGCTGGAGAAGCACCCGCCAGCAAAATAACAATGCCTTCGGTGCCGCCTTTACGCAATGTAGTTAGCGCAACGGCAACAGGAGCCAGTAACGGGATGAGATATCCCAATATAGCAATTGTTCCTGCCTGAAGCCGCCCACGCATCATAAATTCAGCTAGGGCGCGCATCATATGTTACCTATCGTGACCGTCCGTATAAGGAACTAATGCTAAGTAACGAGCGCGCTTAATTGCCGTAGACAATTGACGCTGATATTTAGCTTTTGTACCGGTGATACGGCTAGGGACGATTTTACCTGTTTCAGAAATATAGGCTTTTAAGGTTTCCAAATCTTTATAATCGATTTGCTTAGTGCCTTCAGCAGTAAAACGACAAAACTTACGACGACGGAAAAAACGAGACATCTTATTTTTGCTCCCCTGCTGTATCAGATGCTGGCGCTGGCGCCGCGGCTGATGATTCTTGCTTCTGTTCTTGAGCTGGCTCAGAACGCTCTTCGCGACGTGTACGACGCTCACGACCTTCTTTTTCTACTTTCATGATGGGCGACTCTTCAACAACCGCTTCATCAGTACGAATAACCATGTGACGTAAAACCGCATCGTTATAACGGAACGTAGTGGTTAATTCGTTTAATACGGTATCGCTACACTCTACATTCATTAAGATGTAGTGCGCTTTATGGATTTTGTTGATTGAGTAGGCTAAATGACGACGGCCCCAATCTTCTAGGCGGTGAACTTGACCACCTTCTTCGTTGATTGAAGCAGTGTAACGCTCAACCATGCCAGCAACTTGTTCACTCTGATCAGGGTGTACAAGAAATATAATTTCGTAATGGCGCATATCTTTTCCTTACGGGTGAATGCTTCCTCACAGGTCATCAATATGATGTAAAAAATGAGTAAAGCAAGGAACACGGGGTTGATTCAATAGTGAATCGTCCCCAACATAATCCTGTGATTGCTCTTTTCAAAACAATTACAAAAACAGGGGGCGCGAATTGTAGAGTATTTGTACAGCAGATTCAATAAAAAAGAGCAATGAAAAACAGTAATAAAAATGCAATACGAAACACGAACATACCGAATTGTATGAAAACTTACAAATGAAGCGATCACTGTCATGATTTATTTATATTTAGCCGCTACTCTCACATAATATTTCGTATAGTATCTGTTATGGCACTAGGACTAACGCTAAGAAGAATACTCTAAGTAACCTCTGATTAAGCCCACCCTGATCAGAGGCTAACTAACAATAACGATAGCTAACCACTCAAGCTTAAAACTTGACACCCATAAAAAGGATCCAGCCACCTATGAAACCATTCGTGTTTAACACTACCAAGTCTATTATCAACGAGTCTGGCGCATTAAAGAACATTGCCGACATCTGCCGTCAAAACCATATCAGCAAGCCTTTAGTCGTCACCGACCAAGGCATTGTCAGTGTTGGCCTAATGGCTCAACTAGAAGCAGCATTAACAGCAGGCGACATGAGCTACGACAGCTACACCGATGTTGTCGCCGACCCACCGGAAGCGATCATCTATAAAGCCTTAGAAGTATTAAACGCTGGCGGCAATGATGGCGTTATTGGCTTTGGCGGTGGCAGCTCTATGGATACTGCAAAATTGGTTGCCTTGATGGCAAAATCAGGCGAAACCCTAGATGACATTTATGGTGTAGGCAACGCCAAAGGCCAGCGCCTACCGCTTATATTAATACCCACTACCGCAGGCACTGGCTCAGAGGTTACTGCAGTAGCTATTGTTACTACAGGTGAAACCACTAAAGCCGGTGTAGTCGCCACACAGTTATACCCAGATGTGGCCGTACTCGATGCAGAATTAACTGTAGGCTTACCGCCACACATTACTGCCGCGACCGGTGTTGATGCGATGGTACACGCCATCGAAGCCTATACCAGCGCTCGCCTTAAAAACCCCTATGCCGACATGCTCGCCAAACAAGCATTAACCCTGTTAAGCGAAAACATAATGACTGCCACTCACGACGGCAAAAATGTTGAAGCACGACAAGCCATGTTGCTGGGCGCATGCTTAGCAGGCCAAGCCTTTGCTAATGCGCCAGTGGCTGCAGTGCATGCACTAGCCTATCCGTTAGGCGGCCACTATCATATCCCTCATGGTTTAAGTAACTCATTGGTACTGCCTTACGTGATGCGCTTCAACGCAGTAGAGGCAAAAACACTCTATGCCGAGCTTGCGCCCTTTATTATGGGACATGCGGTTGAAGGTGATGACGATATCGTCACAGAGGCATTGATCTCCCACATCGAAAAGCTGATTGTCGATCTTGGCTTGCCCAACACGCTAAAAGACATGAAAGTGCCAGAAGCAGATTTACCCAAGCTGGCCAGCGATGCGATGAAACAAGAGCGCCTACTAATGAACAACCCTCGCCCCGTTAGCGAGGCCGATGCATTAGCGATCTATCAAGCTGCATTTTAACCTTTGATGGCTAACCTTTGATGACAAGCTCTCTCTATAAGCAGAAAGAGCTTGTCAGGAACCAAGAACCATAAACAAAGACTCATAAAAAAAGGGCAGACTCAACTAGGTATCCAACATTCGAGTCTAAGACTACACCCCGCACGTTCACTTAACCTTTCACTCGTCCTCTCACTGACATCCACATCGGCTGCGCTCGATATATTCAAACAACTTTCAGCTACCTAAGCACCATACCGCCCATACCCAACAAAACACCTTAAGCAACATACAGCGAACTATCTTCAACTATAACCCCTCCATTATTACTTCCGAATTTCACACCAAAAGCCAAACTCACACCCAAAGGCACAGCAAGCAGTTACTTTTCGAGTCATATGCCAGCAAAACTAAATGTTGATTTTGGTGACACGATAGACGAAGGTAACTTGCAGAAACCAAATCAAATAGCTGCAAATTAAATAACTTATGGATAAATTAACACAATGAAACATCCAGAATTTGCAAAACGTTTTAATCACGCAGTGTCTTTATCCGGCGTCGAAAGCACCCAAAAAGCATTGGGCAAGTTGATTGGCGTCAGTGAAGTCATGATATGGAGTTACCGCAACGGTGAAAAGCTCCCGCGTATGGCAATGGCCCTAAATATGGCCGAGATCTTTGGCGTGTCTATCGACTGGCTATTACAAGGTAAAGGCCAACCTATTTATTATGGGATAGAAGAAGATAGCCCGCAGTACCACCCCAAGCGACTACGTAAATCCACACAGAATATTGTCGATTTTGTCGGAACCCTTTCTGAGGTCGACCGAAAAAAAGCTCTGCAAATTCTTGAGTTGACCTTTGCAGGACAAAGCTAGCTTCTTTGCATTGTCGCGGTAATTAATGCCGCACCTACTAACGAACCGCCTCCTATTTGATTAAAACGTTTACGTGCCTGATAACCCTGTATGCGCTGACGCACCACACTTGCGAAAAAGGCAAAAGAACTAATCGTTACTGATATGACCCCGAGAAAGGTAAACATCAATATCATTAACTGAGGAAAAACATCATAGGTAGGGCTAACGAACTGGGGCAAAAAAGCGACAAAGAAAACAATACCTTTCGGGTTTAACGCGGTAACCAAAAAAGACGACTGAAACATCGCACTCTTTGACGTAGCCATACTCTCGCCAAGTGTAGAGTCCATACTGGGTTCCTCCCTCCATGCTTTTATACCTAAATAAACGAGATAGCCCACACCAAACCATTTAAGCACCAAAAACAAGGTGGCAGATGCCGCGAGTACAGCGCCTAAACCAATCAGCGATAAGCTCATCGCAACAAAGTCACCTAGCAATACACCCGACACCAAAGGAATAACAGACTTTTTACCGTGAGTAATCGCCTGCCCCACCACCAAAATTACCGTAGGGCCGGGGATAAGCGCAAAAACCAATACCACCGATATAAAGGCAAGCCATACTTCAAAAGTCATCTCTTCTCTCCTGATTAATAGTGCTCTGACTGATAGTGCTCAGATTAATATCGCTTAGATCTTTTCTATTTCACACTTCTCTGTCGTAACGCCTCAAACAAACAAATACCTGACGCCACCGACACATTCAAACTACTCACTTCACCCATCATCGGGATACGAATCAGCGAATCGCAGCGCTCGCGAGTAAGACGGCGCAAGCCTTTACCTTCAGCGCCCATCACAATGGCCAACGGCCCGGTTAAATTCATTTGATAGTGATCCTGCTCCGCTTCGCCAGCAGCCCCCACCAGCCATACACCTTGCGACTGCAACCACTCTAAAGTGCGAGACAAATTAGTCACACGTACCAACGGTAACACTTCGGCAGCGCCACAAGCCACTTTCACAACGGTGGGGGTGAGCGAAGCAGAATTATCTTTTGGCACTATCACAAACTGTACACCGGCGGCTTCGGCAGAACGTAGACAGGCACCTAAGTTGTGCGGATCGGTTACGCCATCCAATACCAAAATAAACGGTATAGCGCCCTCTTCTTTAATTTTCGGCAGACGGCTTTTAAGATAATCCTCATCGTAAACCTCAGTGACATTCACCACCGAAGCAATCACCCCTTGGTGATTCCCTTCTACCATCGCATCGAGCTTTTCCCGAGCAACGGTGCGTACCGTAATACGACTCTTTTCTGCCACAGAGCGAATAGACTGCAAGCGCTGATCATTCCGCCCTTTCAGCAACCACAAGGTTTGAATACGCTGAGGAGATCCATCCACTAGCGCCTGTACTGCGTGTAAACCATAGACGATATCGTCGTCGTTATTCATATTGTTTTATTCTCATCACTAAATACGGTGGCAGCCAATATCACACCTGCATAAATATTTCATTTGTTCCGCCCAGCAAGCTAGGCAGATTAAATCATGGACTTTCCAATTCATAAGTAACCGACACCGATGCGCGGACGGTTATGTCGCCTGCACTGATGGGTGGTGGTTCAAAGGCGGCGGAGTCAGCCATCATGCTACTTCTTGCCATACTTTTCATCTGCACCCGCTCTTTAGATGCCGAAGCATTGCCTAAATTGAGCGATAGCGTACGTTTAATTCTGTCGCCACTGGCAAGCACTAACACTTCGGCATCGGCTCGTGCGTTTTCCATGGCTTGTGTAATCACTTGCTGACGATACTGGCGAGCATTAAACAAGCTGAAGTTCACGGAATTCACTTGATTAGCCCCCGCCTCGGTTGCAGCGCCAATAATATCACCGATAAGATCTAGCTCTAAGGTGGTGACATATAAGGTATTGGTCACGCGATAAGCAACGATACTCGCTTTCCAGCTATTACCGGCGCTTTTAGGGCGAGAAGACCACACGGGCTGTACTTGAAAATTTTGCGTTTTATAATCGCTATTACTCAAACCAAGACTCGCCAACGCATTAATCAACGAATTCATTTTTCGTGTATTACCCGCGACCGCTTTTTTTGCCGTGGCTGACTCGGTGGTCACCCCCAACGATACCGATACTTGATCAGGCGGCACCATTAACTGCGCCTCACCCCGAACAAACAATTGCGCCATTTGTGATTGCGGTGCTTCGGCAAACACACTACTCGCCCAGCATAAGCTCATCACCAAAAAGCTCAACACACTATGCTTTATCATTGTCATCACCTTTGTCATTTTCATACGGTTACGATATTCATTTATCTTTACGGGGCTTATTCTGCACCAAACACACGCTCTAGTAATTCGGTGGTTCGCTTAACGGGGTTTTGGCGAATAGCGGCTTCTTCTTCGGCGAGATAATGGAAAATACCGGCTAAACCACCGTCCACCACGTGGCTCACTAAATCTGCTTTTATATCAGGCACAAAAGGGATGTTTTTATAATCGCCCATCACATCGTCGTACAGTTTAACCGCCCCCACTTCTGCCAAGCTGCTTTGCACGAGCGGCTTCATTTCTTTACTTAGTTCAGATGTCATTTTTTCGCGAAAGTATTCAGTGGCGGCATTATCACCACCACTATAGATATTGCGTACATCGTCAAACGACATAGCTTTAATCGCATTCACAAATAAGGCCTTCGCTTTAGGCGTCGCATGTTCTGCCGCGCGATTTAGGCTAACTTCTAAGTCATCCACACGGTCGCCCATACCCACTTTACCTAACCACTTTTTAACGGTTTGCATCTTTTCTGGTAACGGTATGCGAATCGCCGAATCGCCATTAAAGCCATTCGCTGTCGCTAACTGGTCAACGACTCTCTTACTGCCTATTGCTAAGGCTTGCTTGAAGGCAGCAGTAATCTCTTCGGTTGATAGCGCCGCTGCGTCACCTGTTGCGCCTTTGACTACCGACTCAACCTGCTCGGTGGACACATTATTGCCGACTACCTCTTTTATTTTATCCAGCCAACTAGCATGGCTAAATGAGCTAACACCAATAACAGCGATGGTTAAGGCGCAGATAAGAGGTTTTTTAATGGTCATGGCGTAATCCTTGGTTTTGTTGAGCGCTGCGGGGGCATTATTGGTAGCGGCTTCTTATGAAGGACGGGCGATAAATGCCGTCTGATAAATTACCGACAAAACAATAGCGAATATAGTCACTTATTTAATTCTGATATTAGTCACTGATCTCAGCCATTGAATCGCATTTTTTATGTTTTTACTTTACCACGCTCATTACCTATCGCCTATGGTTTGACCATGATACCTTTGCGCGAAAGCCATTTTGCCTTCATGCAGCGCTCGCCCCACAAGGTAATACCGAGGAAAAGCGTACTCAATCGGTCATTTACCTCGGTGCCGCTTAACGGTATAACGCATAAACCCCTCTTTGGGCTAGCGCCGTCCTTAGCACTAGGCCTATGACCAGCTAAACTGCCTCAATCTGTTCCTACAGATTTATCATGCGTTTACTACGAGCCCCTGGGGCATGTCTCGTTTAAAGCACTACTGTTGGTGCCTGAACGAAAAATCATCTTCCGTGCAAAGCTTTCACCATAGATTATTTTCCCGTATACCCTACCAGACCGGTGATGATAGAATAGAAAAATGTCATCATTAATCCCTGAAAGACCGCTACTCGTTTTCCCGTCACTCGCTGCCACTATAGGCTTAGAAGAGTCGGTATTACTCTCGTTATTAGACGAGCTCACCAACCTACAAGCGGGCCAAGAAAGCCGTGGCTATATTTGGCATGAGCTGACCGGCGAACAACTCGCTCGTCACATGCCATTCTGGGATGATTTAGATATTCAGCGTGTGACTCAACGTTTACGCGATGTGGGAATTATTTTGTTGTTATCGGCTCCCTATGGTCAAAGCCAAATACTCAAATTTGCCTTTAACCAACAAGCCATTGAGCAGGTACAAGGTCAGCAATCATCATCGACCTTATCCCAAACGACACAAACACGTATTAACAGCGCAAACAACGCCGATGCTTTAGCTAATCAAGCGCCGCCACAAGCACCACAGCGAAGCCAAAGACCACAACAACATCGCCAAGCTTCCCAAGGTGCTACGCTATTACAGCCCAATTGGCAGCCAGATAAAGACACTTTGGGCATGTTATCTCAGCTGAACATTCCACAGCATTTTGTGCGAGAACAACTGCCTCTATTCGTGCATTATTGGCGCGAGCGTGGCGAAACCAATCGCACGTGGGGCGCAAAGTTCATTAGCCAACTACAAGTAAAGTGGCAAAAGCATATTGCTAAAACCAGCAACGCCACCGCACTACCTGAACACTGGCGACCTAGTGAAAATTTGCAGCAGCAAATTGTGCAGGAAGGTATTCCGGATACCTTTGTGCAAAAGTCCATGCAACGATTTTCTTTGTATCACCGCCAATCAGGCGCGAAAAATGCTAACTGGGATATGCCTTTTTTCTCGTGGTTAAAAGAAGATTGGGAAAAACAAGATACGCCGTTTTTAAATAAAAAACACAGCACGGCCATGTCACCTGACTGGAAGCCAGATCAACATACCTTAACGTACTTGAATACCAGCCAAGGCATAGACCTATCGTTTATTGACGAGTGCATACCCGAATTTATTCATAAGTGGATAGAAAAAGGCGCGCTGCATTCCGAGTGGGGCACATTGTTTGCCGAACATATTATTCAGCAATGGCGTTTTGTACAGGCTGGCGTAGTACAAAACAAGCACCCAGAATTAATTAGAGAGCACTGGAAACCTTCGGCAGATTGTTTAGAAATTTTAACCATACACTCTAATATCGAGCCGGACTTTATTCACCAACAAGTCGGCGAGTTTATTTTATATTGGCGCAACCGCGCACAGCCCATGCACAGCTGGGACAATATTTTCTTGCGCCACGTAAAACATCAGTGGAAACAACATTATGAAAGACAGCAACCCGCTTCTGGAACAAGTCGCACAAAAGATCGCAAAGTCACAGAACAACTTGTCGACAGAAGCTGGGCTTCCTAATTCCAGCAGCCCTAGCTCCAGCAGTCAAGCACGCGGAAAAGTATTGTCGACAGAAGAAAAGGAGCACCTGATTGATAGCATCAACCAGAGCTTCGAACTACTGCGCTTAAACTACCATCACTTATATTTTAGCGCCTACAAAGAACTAGAAGAGCTTAACTTTGCCAAACGTTTATGGATGGAGAGTTTATCGCTATTTAACCCCGACATCATTTTGAGTGCGGTACACAGCGTGATTAAAACGTCTGACTACTTGCCCACTATCAGCCAAATTATTCGTGCCTGCACAGAGCTCAGCACTGACATGTCACTACCCAATGTTCACGAAGCCTATCGCCAAGCCTGCAATGCTCCCTCACCTAAAACCAATGCCGCGTGGTCTCACCCTGCAGTCTATTACGCTGGCAAACAATCAGACTGGTACTTTCTCGCGAACAATACTGAAAGAGTTGCCTTTCCGGTATTTAAAGCTCACTACGAAAAACTTTGCCAACAAGTGATTGACGGAGTTGCGTTATCAGACATCATGCCGCTTGCTCTACCCAACAAAGAAGCCGACCCACTCAGCAAAGAAGAAAACATTCAACGCATGGAAAAACTGCGCAAGGAAATGGGAATTTAACTCACTCACATTTATCT
>JBLHVA010000046.1:0-10525 GCA_047630005.1 Candidatus Endobugula sp.
GATGACTCTATCGCGCGCCTGTCACGATTAAACCCATCCAACTCTGCTGCCAGTTCATGAGCAACATCATTATCGTCCGTTAATAAACATCGAATACCTACCGACATATCATCTAAGCGCCCCGCCGCATTTAAACGTGGCCCAATAATAAAACCAAAATCGCTACTGCTAATACGCTGGTAGTCTTTACCTGCGACTTGAACTAAGGCCAATAAACCCGGACGAGTATAGCCCGCTTTTATGCGCTGCAAACCTTGCTGTACTAGTAAACGATTATTGCGATCCAGGGGCACCACGTCGGCTACCGTTCCCAAAGCAACCAAGTCCAGATAGCTTGCCATTAACGGTTCCTTAATCCCTTGTTCCGCAAACCAACCTTGTTCACGCAACGCCGTACGCAAAGCGGTTAATACATAAAAAATCACACCAACACCGGCGAGATTTTTACTAGGAAATTCACAACCTTGCTGATTAGGATTCACAATGGCATCTGCATCAGGCAGCTGCTCAGGCGGCAAGTGATGATCGGTCACCAATACCTTAATGCCCAACGATTTTGCTTTTGCCACACCCTCTACACTAGCAATACCGTTATCCACTGTCACAATGAGATCGGGCTGATATTGGTTGGCCACCTCAACAATTTCTGGTGTTAAACCGTAACCATATTCAAAGCGATTAGGAACTAAAAAGTCCACTTGCTGCAACCCCATCGCTCGCAACGCCAAAATAGACACTGCACAACTGGTTGCTCCGTCCGCATCAAAATCGCCCACAATCATCACTTTTTTCTGCTGCACTACCGCATCACTTAGTAAGCCAATTGCTTCAGGTAAGCCTTTCAACAATGAGGGAGGAAGAAGGTTTTTAAGTTGATAATCCAGCTCTCCATCTTCCACCACACCGCGCGCAGAAAACACTCGCTGTAGTAACGGATGAACAGAGTCACTCAATTGATGTTGCTTGGGTTCACGGCGAGAAAGTGTAGGCATAAGGTTAACCGTATTTAAAAAGAGGTAGCTGTAAATACATTTACCGACGATAAAAGCCAGCGATAAGCCAAAAAATATATTCGTTATGGACTGCTGAAATGATAATAAAAAACAACACACATTTTTCCAGAAGGCGTTTTTTGCTTATCCAGAATCTAGTAAATACTACTACAGAAAATATTCACTAGTGAATATAAAATACCGGATCGAGTCCGGTATGACAGGGTAAATACGAAAAGTAACGATTAGCTGTTAATATTCTCTTTCACAAACGCTTGAACCGCTTGAATATCATTATTCAAAACAGTGTACTTTTCTTCGCGATCAAATAAGTCGGCCATATGATATGGCAATATCGGATCTTCAGTTTGACCCGACTGACGTATCGCTTCAGGAAACTTAGCTGGATGCGCTGTCGCTAAACACACCATGGGAATTGCGGTAGAGTTGCGACTTTTACGCGCAGCATCTACGCCAATAGCCGTATGCGGATCTAGCAAATAACCTGTTGATTCAAACACATCCGTAATCACCTTCACCATGTCACCATCCTCTAGCCGATAACTCGTAAAGTGTTCACGGACATTCGCTAAGGCTTCATCAGTCAAAGTGATAGAACCGGAGGTAAAGTCTTCCATTAGCTGCTTAATCGCTGCGCCACTGCGATCATATGCATCAAACAATAAACGCTCAAAATTACTCGACACCATGATATCCATACTGGGTGATAAAGAATGATTTAAGGTTTGCTTGCTGTGATCGTTATGGGCAACGCAACGGTGTAAAATATCGTTTGAGTTAGTCGCTATGATTAATTGATCAATAGGCAGGCCCATTTTCTTCGCTAAATAACCCGCAAAAATATCACCGAAATTACCTGTCGGCACAGAGAACGATACTTTACGGTGAGGGCCGCCTAACGCTAACGAAGCATAAAAATAATAAACAATTTGTGACATAATACGTGCCCAGTTAATAGAATTAACTGCGGCCAGTTGGCGGCCTTCTGGCAAAAATGATTGATCGCGAAAGCTTGCTTTCACCATATTTTGGCAATCATCAAAATTACCTTCTAAGGCGATATTAAACACATTGTCTGCCATTACCGATGTCATTTGCTTACGCTGGACATCCGATACACGCTTGTGTGGGTGTAAAATAAAGATATCGATATTATTACTGTGACGACAACCTTCAATCGCTGCTGACCCGGTATCACCGGAAGTTGCCCCCATCACCACGACCTTTTGGTCGCGCTTCACTAAGAAATGATCTAACAATAAACCCAATACCTGTAACGCAAAATCTTTAAACGCTAAGGTTGGCCCTTGAAACAATTCTAGAATCCATTCGTTATGCGCAGTTTGCACTAAAGGTGCAATGGCATCGTGACGAAATGACGAATAGGCTTTTTCTATAATGGCTTTTAAATCGCTATCACTAATTTCGCCATCAACAAAAGTCGAAATAATGTTAAATGCCAGCTCTTGGTAAGATAAACCTGCCCACGAGGCTATTTCTTTATGGCTAAACTGTGGCAGACTCTCTGGCACATATAAACCGCCATCGGTCGCTAAACCCGCTAATACTGCTTCTTCAAAGTTTAACGTGGGCGCATCGCCACGTGTGCTTATATATTTCATCAGATGATCTTTAAACCCTTTTTAATTAACTCTTTAATTAATTCTTTAAGCTAGCCCAAACTTTCAACACGAATTTTATGAACACTACCGGTGATGGTGTCTAACGCTTCAATTTCACTCACTGCTGATAATAATTTACGCTCTTGTATTTGACTGGTGATCAGGACAATTTCAGCCCCCGTCTCACTAGACGCTGGCTCGCTTTGATTGACTGTTTCAATACTAATGCCATTATTGCTCAAAATTGTCGTGATTTGCGAAAGAACGCCTGGCTTATCTTGTACCAACATACGCAAATAGTACGCAGTGGTCACATCATTTATATCGACTAAGGGCTGATCACTCACCTTAGAAAAACCTAAAGATGGCACAGCTGGCATACTATCGCGACTAAGCAATCGAGCAATGTCCACGACATCAGCGATTACCGATGAGGCAGTAGGCTCAGCACCAGCGCCAGCGCCATAATATAGTGTAGGACCAACTGCATCGCCTTTCACTACAACCGCATTCATCACGCCATCAACATTGGCAATTAGGCGCTTAGCGGGGATTAGCGTCGGATGAACACGTAATTCAATGCCAGCTTCTGTTCGACGAGCAATACCAATATGCTTTATGCGATAGCCCATTTTTTTCGCATAATCAATATCACGGGTTTCTATATGACTAATACCTTCTGTAAACACTTTATCGTATTGCAATGGCATAGCAAACGCCAGCGAAGCTAAAATTACGAGTTTATGTGCTGCATCAATACCTTCTACATCAAAGGTAGGGTCAGCTTCGGCGTACCCCAAAGCCTGAGCTTCAGTTAATACATCGGAAAAATCACGATTTTTATCGCCCATTTCGGTCAGAATAAAATTACCAGTACCGTTAATGATGCCCGCCAACCACTCAATATTGTTTCCGGCTAAACCTTCGCGCATCGCTTTAACAATAGGAATACCACCCGCAACTGCTGCTTCATAGGCCACAACAACTCCTTTCGCATCAGCCGCCGCAAAAATAGCATTACCGTGTTCAGCAATCAGTGCTTTGTTAGCCGTCACTACATGCTTACCGTTAGCAATGGCACGATCAACAATATCTTTCGCTATCGTTGTTCCACCAATCAGCTCAACAACAATATCAATCTCAGGATTTTCAACCACATCAAAAATATCACGAGTGACATTGATACCACTTAAATCACAAGCAGGGTTATCTCGACGTGCACCGACTTGCGCAATGGTAATCGTACAGCCAGCACGCGACTGAATCGCTTCTATATTACGCTGTAAGACATTAAACGTACCACTACCGACGGTGCCTAATCCACAAAGCCCTATTTTGACTGATTTCAAACTTTTTTCCTCGACTAGAAAGATAAAAAACCGCTATAAACCGCGGTATATTATTAAAAAAGGGCAACCTTACGCGTGCGATAGCAGAGTGTCAACCGCCTAAAATGGAGAAGCTTACAGACATTATTTTCAGGCGCTCAATCTGCTAAAAATGAGAGCAGCTTACCCGTAAATGACTGAGAACGGATAACAGAAAACAGCAAAACCAGAGAAAACTTAACCCTCTCAAAACGGAGAGGGTTAGCTATTTAAAATAAGATATTCAAAACAAGGTATGGGGGGGGGTAACCAATAAAAAATTTGAACTATATGCCCATTTCGCGAGCTAAACGCTCTGGACTCACTGCACCGGGAATAAGCTGCCCTGACTCCAGAACAATTGCCGGCGTACCCGTAACACCCAGATCTTGCCCCAACATATATTGGTCAAAAATCGGATGGCTATCACACCCCGCTAACGGAACATTTTCACCACGCTTAAAACGCGTCATTAATGACTGCGGATTTTTAGAGCACCATGTAGTAATCAGCTTTTCTGCACTTCTCGAATTCACACCCGCACGAGGGAACGCGAGATAACGTACCTCAATCCCCTTATCGTGCATTTCACCTAATTGACTATGTAGCTTGCGACAAAAACCACAATCGATATCAGTAAAAACATATATATGCCCTTTCACTTCATCAGGAGAGTAAATCACCAAGTCTTTTTTATCAACCGCTGCCAGCATTTTAGCTCTCTGCGGTGCAAAAGAAACTTCTTGTTCGCGACGCTCTTCTTCTTGCAGGTTAACCAAGTATCCGGGGTTAATTTGATACATTTCACCTGAAATCAAAAAGCCGCCATCTTCACTCACAAACGCCAACTGCCCATTCAAATCAATTTTATAGATTCCCTCTAACGGAGATCGACGCAGATTAGACACTTCAATATCTGCACGGGACTCCCGCAAACGCGTCATAATATTATCAACAATACCACGAGGTATCGAACCATCATTCTCAACCTCCACTTGAGGAGACGGCTTAACGGGTTGCGCCACTGCACCATGACTGACAATAAAAAATAAAAACACCAGTAATAGAGCTGTCACTAACACATTCAATGTTTCGTTATCACTGAAAAAAACACCTTTTGGAATCATACAATTACCTAAATTCTACATTGCAATATAATTAATAAAGTAAGAAATCACTCATCACAGCTTAAAAACTTAACCCTAGATCAAGCCTGCAATCACAGGATACCGGGAAATACTTATTTTCACCCACCCTTAGGAAGTTTTTTTGACTAAAAAGTTCACTATCATTTTATAAATGAACAGCATTTATCAGTATAGCTATAAATTGCAGACATAAAAAAACCGAAGCCTAGGCTTCGGTTCTTAAAACACCACTTAGCAATAACAAAAAGCCTTGTGGAGCCATCTAGCTCTGGTTAACTTAACTTGGGCTAACCTAGCCTTAATTAACCCAACTTCTCTTTAATACGTGCTGCACGGCCTGTTAATTCACGCAAGTAGTAAAGCTTCGCTTGACGAACATCACCACGGCGCTTAACCGTAATGCTATCAATTAATGGGCTATGAAGCTGAAAAGTACGCTCAACACCTACACCGTGTGAAATTTTACGTGCTGTAAACGCAGAGTTAATACCGCGATTACGTTTAGCGATAACAACACCTTCATACGCCTGTAGACGCTCACGAGTGCCTTCTTTTACTTTTACTTGAACAACAACCGTATCACCTGGTGAAAACTCAGGCACATCAGTTTTGATTTGCTCTTTATCTAATTCCTGAATAATTTTGTTAGTCATGATTTTTTCCTAATAAATAAAGGTGTGTAGCTTCACAGCTAGAACGTCTATAAATGGGGTCAGAGTAAAACTTTCACCCAAAAAATATAATAAATGGCACGGCAGCATGAGAAATCTACTCTGATCCCACCTATATTAATCTTCTAATAAATCCGGACGTCGTGTTTTCGTCCGTTCTAGCGATTGCTCTAATCGCCATTTTTTAATCGCCGCATGATTGCCCGAAAGCAATACCGATGGCACTATGTCGCCTTGGTAGTTTTCTGGTCGCGTATAATGTGGATAATCTAATAATCCATCACTAAACGAATCTTCAGCTGCCGAATCCTGATGCCCCAATGCATTGGGTAACAAACGTATTACTGCGTCCAACAATACCATTGCTGGCAGCTCACCTCCGCTGAGAACATAGTCACCTATTGACCATTCCTCATCCACTTCCTTTTGTAAAAAGCGCTCATCAATACCTTCGTAACGCCCTGCTATTAACACGAAATTATGTGATACAACTTCGTGCGCTAAGCTGGCAACTCCAGACTGACTTAACACCGTCCCTTGAGGCGACAAATACATTACCTTGCATGGCTTATCGTTTTCACTTAACCATGCTTTTGCTGTATCTACTGCAGCTTTTAAAGGCTCGATCATCATCACCATGCCGGGGCCACCCCCATAAGGGCGGTCATCCACTGTTTGATGACGATCTTGAGTAAAGTCTCGCGGATTAATGGTTTTAATGGTTAGCAGTTCATTCTTCACTGCCCTACCCGTAATACCGTAATCCGTTAATGCTGTAAACATTTCAGGAAATAATGTAATCACAGCAACACGCATTGCTTATTCCCCGGTAATGTTAAAGTGCTTTTCAACACTTACTCTCTGCCTAGCATCTAACCCTTAACATTCAGCTCTAAAACTCAGGATCCCAATCAACGGTAATCACGCCATTGGCGAGATCAATATCATTGACAAACTGATCTGGAACATAAGGTATCAAACGCTCGCTTTGATCAATACTTTGAGCATCTCCTACAACCACTAACACGTCATTAGCGCCTGTCGGCAATATCTTTTTAACTATGCCAAAATCGTAAGACTGATCGGAAAACTGACTCATTACTCGCAAACCTTCTAGCTGATGCCAATAAAATTCACCATCATCCAGCGCGCTTAACTTGTCCTTTTCTATCGCTATATCCACAGGGCATAAAAGCTCTGCAGCATTACGATCATCAACTCCTACTATTTGAGCAACAAAACCTTTGCCGTGAGCTCGCCATTGGGCAAGCTCTATAGGCTTAACACCATGAGCCGTTTTTAAATACCAAGGCTGGTAATTAAAAATGTTTTCCAAAGGTTCTGTTTGCGAATGGACTTTCACCCATCCTTTAATACCAAAAACACTGGTAATACGACCAACATTTAATAAATCAGACATTAGCTGTACTACTTAACGGTGTTTTTTAACTATGTTTTCTAAAAGCAGCATTAAGCGGCTACTTTTGCTTGATCTTTCAATAATTTAGCTACACGGTCAGATAACTGTGCGCCTTGGCTAATCCAGTGATCAACACGCGTATTATCTACACGTAAACGTTCTTCTTGACCACGAGCAATAGGGTTAAAGAACCCAACACGCTCAATATAACGACTGTCACGCGCTCTACGGCTATCAGCAACGGTCAAATGGTAAAAAGGGCGTTTTTTAGAACCACCACGAGCTAAGCGAATTGTAACCATCTTAGTTTAATTCCTATAATTCAATGAAAAGCGTTGCCTCACGGCAAGACAAATGTAATCATCATCGCCACAACATAGGGGATGAAAGGCGGCGTATTCTACGGGAATTAAGGGGTAATGTATAGAGACAGAAGAGATAAAGAGAGGAATATTATCACTACAAAATCATAAAGATTTGTTCATGCGTTGCATACCCAAGGGTGGGGCTAGATAACGAAATCAAATCAACAAGCGAACCCAGGTTAACCGGAAGCGCTTTCAATAACAGAAAGCGCTTAGACAATTCTATTTAACGACCCAAACCGGGCGGAAGACCTCCACCGGGGGGCATACCGCCGCCACCCATCATACCGCCAAGGCCACGCATCATTTTTGCCATGCCGCCGCCTTTCATTTTTTTCATCATTTTCGCCATTTGCTTATGTTGCTTTAGCAGGCGATTAAGATCTTGTAGATGCGTACCCGATCCCACTGTAATACGACGCTTACGTGAGCCGTTCAAAATATCGGGGTTTTTACGCTCAGCTTTGGTCATGGAGTCAATAATCACGTCCATCTTCTTAAACTGACCGCCCATATCCGCTTGCTCGGCCATTTGGCTCATATTACCCATGCCCGGCATTTTTTCCAGCATGGCGCCCATGCCACCCATATTACTCATTTGCTGAAACTGATCTTTTAAATCGTTAAGGTCAAAACGCGTGCCTTTTTGGACTTTCTCAACGAGCTTTTGCGCCTTCTCTTTATCGACGGTACGTTCGACTTCTTCAATAAGCGATAGCACATCACCCATACCCAAAATACGCGAAGCAACACGATCAGGATGGAAAGGCTCTAGTGCATCGACTTTTTCGCCCATACCTAAGAACTTAATAGGCTTGCCAGTAATGGCACGCACAGACAAAGCCGCACCACCACGAGCATCGCCGTCGGCCTTCGTTAAAATCACGCCGGTTAGCGGTAAAGCATCGTTAAACGCTTTAGCGGTATTCACCGCATCTTGACCGATCATCGCATCAATAACGAAGAGCGTTTCAATCGGGTTGATGGCTTTTTGTAGTCCTTGAATCTCAGCCATTAGCGCATCATCAATGGCTAAACGACCTGCCGTATCGACAATCACCACATCTAAATGCTGCTTTTTCGCTGCACTAATCGCTTCTCGTGCAATATCTATTGGCTTCTGATCCGTTGATGACGGGTGGAATACGGCTTCTACTTGTCCTGCCAGTGTTTCTAACTGCTGAATAGCGGCCGGACGATACACATCGGCACTTACCACCATGACCTTTTTCTTTTCACGCTCTTTTAAATATTTTGCTAATTTAGCCACAGAAGTGGTTTTACCCGCGCCCTGCAAACCCGCCATCAAGATAACTGCCGGTGGCTGTGCTGCTAGATTAAGGGTTTCGTTAGCCTCCCCCATCATCTCGGTCAGCTCATCTTGCACGACTTTAATAAACTGCTGTGAAGGATTGAGTGAACGCGCCACTTCCTGACCTACCGCACGTTTGCGCACCTGCTCAATAAATGGCTTTACCACAGGCAAAGCTACATCGGCCTCTAATAATGCCTTGCGTACATCTTTTAGCGCATCTTGGATATTGGCATGGCTTAAGCGGCCTTTACCGGATATTTTTTTAAGGGATTTAGATAAGCGATCTGTTAGGTTTTGAAACATAGATTCTCTAGCTTGTGTCGTTTAAATAGCGTTTAAGTAGTACTTAAATTGTGTTTACATAATGAATGGCGGCAGTATAACAGGCGCAAACCCTACGAGCCATTCACCTTAAAAGAAAAATCTCACTTTCGGCTATTACCGCTTATCTATATTATTTGCCTAGAGCCGCAATGGTTTTATTCAATGCAGGAAAACCCATTTCACGGCAAAAAAGCTCTACTTTTTGCCAATCTATTGTCTGCTGATCAAGCGTCGTTACACTGTCTATTAACGGTAAATCAGTCACGATAGTCGCTAATTGCTGTGCCATTGCTATTTGCTCTCGATATTCTTGTAGATTAGCCACAATACGAGGGGCGCCACGAACACCAGCAGGAGGAGTCGCCAACAAGCCATCCAACTGTGACAACATTTCCTCGATACCACCATAGTGTTTTAACAATGCGCTAGCTGTTTTTGCGCCAATACCCGGTACTCCGGGAATATCATCTATCGCATCTCCCACTAGGGCGAGATAGTCGACTAGCTGATCAGGGCGCACCAAGAACTTTTCGGCAATACCATGTTCATCGTATTGCTGTTTTTTCGCATAATCCCATAAATAGTCTTGCGGCCGCCGTAATAGCTGCCCTAAGTCTTTATCTCGAGTCAGTATGGCGATAGGCGCTGTACTACGGCAACAGATACGATACAGGCTACCTAATAAATCATCCGCTTCGTAGCGATGGCTCGCGTAAGTCTTTATGCCAAGTAAATGGGTAACTTGTTTGCAGGCATTGAGCTGGAAAGCCAAGGCTTCATCAGGCAAGGCACGACTACTTTTGTAATCTGGATAAATGTCATTACGAAAGCACTGGCCTAAGCTTTCATCAAAGCAGGCGGCTATACGCTTAGGCTTCTCCGTTTTTAATAAACGTACCAACCATGCGGTATAACCATATACTGCTGCAGTGGGATAACACTCTTTTTCGCTAAACCAATTATCAGGTAGTGAGAAATAATATTGAAAAATATAAGCATCGATAAGTAAAACGGGTGGCGAGGACAATTGCTTTGCTTCACCTGCTGTCATCGCAATAGACATCAGAAACCTTTGTAAATAGTAATAAATAGGACAGAACAGGCCTCAGCCTAACGGAATAGCAATGAAACATGTATTAATTTCTACCGACGATAGCACTTGTACAGTACAATTTAACAATGTCACTTTTCAACCATACAGCGTTGACACACTCGACAACAAGCAAGCTAATACAACACAGGTAAAACATTGATTAACTCAGGCAAAACCTCATGATGAA
>JBLHVA010000047.1:0-10397 GCA_047630005.1 Candidatus Endobugula sp.
ATTGACGAAGACGACATTAATCGTTTTCATAAAGCGCTTAAAAGCGGCCGTCGTCCTTATCAAGCAGTGCCTTTGCACCACCGCTTAACTGAGACCGAAATTGCACGTATAGCGGTAAATGAATATCGCTTGCCGGGAGTGGAGGTGAATGCTCAGTTAGTGCGTAGCTATCCATTCCCTTTTTTGTTTACGCATACAGTGGGTTATGTCGGTAAAATTAACGATAGAGAGTGGAACCGGTTTAGCGAAGAAGAGCAAGAGCGTTATAAAGGTTTGCCAACAATAGGCAAAATCGGTTTAGAAAAATATTATGAGAATGAATTGTTTGGTACGACAGGTTTTCAGCATGTTGAAATTAATGCACGTATGCGGGTATTGCGCACGTTAGAGTGGCAACCGCCCGTACCCGGTACAGACTTACATTTGCATTTGGATAAACGATTACAGGAAACTGCATTTCAAGCAATGGACGGTCGTCGTGGTGCCGTTGTGGCTATTGATGTAGCAACAGGGGGTATTTTGGCGATGTTAAGCACGCCAACCTACGACACTAATTTATTCGTTACTGGTATCAGTCACAAAAACTATAACGCATTAACTGGCAGTATCGATTTGCCTTTATTTGATCGCGTCATACAAGGTACATATCCCCCGGCATCTACTATTAAGCCTGCATTGGGTTTGGCTGGTTTAGCGTCTAAGTCTATTACGACTCAGCATCGAATCTTTGACCCAGGTTACTATAAGTTAGAAAATGATGATCGACTATATCGAGACTGGAAGCGCACCGGTCATGGTTGGGTGAATATACATAAAGCGATTGTTCAGTCATCGGATACCTTTTTTTATGACATGGCGTTTCGTACTGGTATTGATAACATACACCATTATGGAACTATGTTTGGTTTAGGCAGCTATACCGGTATTGATATTCCTAATGAACGTCCAGGCTTGTGGCCCTCAAGAGAGTGGAAAAAAGCGACAAGGAATTTGCCATGGTTTCCAGGGGATACATTAAACGTGGGTATTGGCCAAGGTGATGCGTCTGCAACGCCACTTCAGCTCGCAGTAATGACAGCGACTTTAGCGAGTAAAGGTAAGCGCCTGAAACCACGATTGGTTAAGTCGATGGATGATAGTGTGATTGAGCCTGAGGTGGCTTCTCAAATGGTGAATATTAATTCCCAACATTGGGACGCTATCCATGCGGCCATGTATGATGTGATACATGCGAGCAATGGTACTGGGCGACGAATCGGGCGGAATATAGAATATAAAATGGCTGGGAAAACAGGTACCGCACAAGTGGTTGGTATCAAACAGGGAGAGAAGTACGATTCTGAGGCTCTTTTGGAGCGCCATCGTGATCATGCATTGTTTGTTGGCTTTGCTCCTTATAAAAATCCTAAAATTGCCATTGCTGTACTCGTTGAAAATGGTGAGGCGGGGTCAAAGGCCGCGGCACCGGTTGCACGTAAATTATTTGATGCACACTTATTAGGTAACTATTTGCTCGATGAGCAAGAGCGTGTTATCGCAACTAATGGAGTGCAGCCGTAATGTCCTCAGTTCGACAGCAGGATTTTTTACGGCGTATGCCCGATGCAAGTAATGACTTGCGTCAACGGCGCAGCGTTTGGCATGCCATCCACATAGATCCTCTATTATTGGTATTGCTGATTATCCTAACGCTTAGCGGTATGTGGGTATTGTATAGCGCAAGTGAAGGCAGCTTACGAATGGTGCAGCGCCAAGCTACTTTTTTTTGCTTGGCATACATGGCAATGTTTGCCGTTGCTCAGGTGCGTTTATCTCTAGTGGCCCGCTGGGCACCTGTTCTTTATGTCGGTGGCGTTTGTTTATTGATCGCAGTGCTGTTTTTTGGTGTGGGAGTAAACGGTGCTCAGCGATGGCTGAGTGTGGGCGGCTTTCGTTTTCAGCCATCAGAGATAATGAAGTTGGCGATGCCGATTGCAATAGCCGCATATTTGGCTAGCAAGACCTTGCCGCCGAAATTCAAACATGTATTTTGGTCCCTAGTGTTAGTAGCTATTCCGACGGTATTAATTATTCGACAGCCAGATCTTGGTACCTCTATTTTAGTTGCCGCATCCGGTGTTATTGTGCTGTTTTATTCCGGTTTAAGTTGGCGATATATTGTTACCGCTTTTACTTTGCTAGGTGCAAGTATTTGGCCCATGTGGGAATATGTTTTACGTGACTATCAACGGCAGCGAGTGTTAACCTTATTTAATCCCGAGTCAGACCCGCAAGGGGCTGGATGGAATATTATTCAATCTAAAACCGCTATTGGTTCTGGTGGTATGTCGGGCAAAGGTTGGCTGGACGGCACGCAATCGCACCTCAATTTTTTACCAGAAAGCCATACAGACTTTATTATTGCGGTATTGGCTGAAGAGTTTGGTTTTATTGGCGTATTATTGTTACTGACATTATATTTGCTGATTGTCGCAAGAGGATTTGTTATTGCGGCTAATGCGCAAGATAGCTTTAGGCGCTTATTGGCCGGCAGTATTACACTCACTTTTTTCATCTATGTTTTTGTGAATGTCGGTATGGTTAGTGGATTGTTACCGGTAGTGGGTGTGCCCTTGCCATTGGTGAGTTTAGGTGGAACATCTTTGGTGACATTGATGTTAGGGTTTGGTTTGTTGATGGCGATCAGTACAGAGCAACGTCTGGTGGTTAATAAATAATTGTGTGTTGAATGTTGTCGTTATAGTTGGTGTAAAATCGGCGAGTTTAAAAATAGAGGAAGCAGTATGAAAGTATCGGTAATCGCAGTCGCATCTATGAAAGTAACACTAAAAATGATGTTAGCCGTGGGTTTTGTCGTATTCTCTGTCAATGCTATAGCCAGTAGTAGTGCAGTCAATGGCACGCAGGATTATGTGGGGCGAGCGGATGTAGATACCTTTATTGATGAAATGGTGAACGATCATCAGTTCTCTCGTGAAGACATGCGGGCATGGTTTTCTCAGGCCGTAAAAAAACAGAATATTTTGGAGGCAATTGCCCGCCCCGCTGAAAAAACACATACGTGGGCGAGCTACCAAGATATATTTTTAACCTCTTCACGCCTTAGTAAAGGCGTAGACTTCTGGATAGAGAACGAAGAGACCCTTGCCAGAGCAGAGGAAGAGTTTGGTGTTCCGGCTTCAGTGATCGTAGCGATTATTGGTGTTGAAACTCGTTATGGCGGCAATAAAGGCAGCTTTCGGGTAATTGATGCATTAAGTACCTTAGGTTTTGACTACCCACCACGTGCATCGTTTTTCCGTAAAGAGCTAAAAGAGTTTTTCTTGTTGGCGCGTGAACAAAAGCAAGACCCCATGACGCTGATCGGTTCTTATGCTGGGGCAATGGGATACGGGCAATTCATTCCTTCTAGCTATCGTGCTTATGCCATTGATTACACCAATGATGAATTTGCTGATATCTGGAATAATGCCACTGATGCGATAGGTAGTGTGGCGAACTATTTTAAGCGCCATGGCTGGGAAAAGGGACAGCCGGTTATCGTGCGAACACGTATTAGCGACAGCTATGACGAAAGTATCTTAAACGATTCTTTAAAGCCTAAGCACACAGTGAATAGCTTGGCTGAAAAAGGCTATACACCTATAGCACCATTGGCCCAACAAACAGCAAATGCGATTCGTTTAGAAGGTAAGAAGGGAACTGAATTCTGGATAGGGCTAAATAATTACTATGTTATTACCCGTTATAACCACAGCCGTTTATATGCGATGTCGGTATGGCAATTAAGTCAACAAATTGCAGAAGCCAAACAGCAGCGCTCACCTTAATCTAGGAAGAGCGGCTGGATCACGAAAGTCTACGCACCAACAGTAGGCATCTTTTTCGCGCCCAGCTGCTTTTACTAGGTTTAACATCGGCAATAGGTTTTATTTATGAAACGAGTACTCTTCATTGCATCATTACTATCTGTTTTATCGGCTTGTACAACGGTATCCGATCTGATTCCAACGTCTATTAGCTCTAGCGACAGTGGTGATAGTGCACCACAAGAAAACAAAGATATCACGCAAATTGTCGATGCTCACCCTAAGCCGGTAATACGTACTCGTGCAGGTAATAAGTCACCTTATACTGTGCTAGGTAAAACCTATACATTATTGCCCAGTAGTGAGGGTTACCAAGAACGCGGTAAAGCGTCTTGGTACGGTACTAAATTTCATGGCCGACGCACAGCCAATGGCGAAGTATATGATATGTGGGCTATGACAGCGGCACATAAGACCTTACCAATCCCTAGTTATGTCCGAGTCACAAATGAAGCAAATGGTCGTAGTGTGGTGGTTTTAGTGAATGATCGAGGCCCGTTTCATAGTCAGCGTATCATCGACTTGAGTTATGCTGCCGCGCTGAAGTTAGATTTTGCGGATTTGGGTGTGGCGGATGTAGACGTCGTTGATATAACACCACCTGAGCAGTCAGCGATGACACCCCAGGAAGAAGAAGCTGGTGTTATGCCCAGTCTACCAGTGACTACGGTAATAAAAACTCCGGCTAAAAACATACCAAATACACCAGTCAATCATCATCAGTCAGCTCCTATTTACTTGCAGGCGGCGGCATTTAAATCTCCTGTAAATGCACAACAGCTTCAGAAAAAATTGCAAGTGGTATCCACGTCTCCGGTTATTGTTGTGCCAAGCAGTGATAGGCAGTGGCACCGTGTTAGAGTGGGGCCTTTAGTGGGAGTGCAAAAGGTATCCGAAGCAAGACAAGTGTTATCTGAGCACGGCATCAAAAAGCCTCAGGTGGTTAAAATACCGTAACGGCGTCTAATCGCCGGTATTCTTTGTCATTCATGCTAGAATGGCGGCCCCCAATTTGTTTCAATTTACTGATTATGGTATCCAATAAGAGCTTTTTATGACTTTTTTACTACGTTCCATTTTATTCGTCCTTAGCTGTAGTGTTGTCATGCTAGCCCATGCGAGACCCGTGATTATACCGGCTCCTCCTCAGCTAGCAGCGACAGCTTATTTTTTGATGGATACGAATACTGGCGGTGTACTAGTAGAAAAGAACGCAGATATGCAGTTGCCTCCTGCCAGCATGACCAAAATGATGACGAGCTATATTGTGTCGTCAGAAATTGAGCGTGGTTCAATCAACCCAGATGACTTAGTCACTATTAGCGTGAAAGCGTGGAAAAAAGGTGGCTCTAAAATGTTTATTCGCGAGGGCACGCGGGTATCGGTAAAAGACTTATTACGAGGTGTAATTATTCAGTCCGGTAATGATGCCAGTATCGCCTTAGCTGAACATATTGCTGGCAGCGAAGCGGCTTTTGCCGACATTATGAATCAACAAGCAGCATTGCTAGGGATGACGAATACCGTCTTTAAAAATGCAACAGGCTGGCCAGCCAAAGGCCATATTAGCAGCGTACACGACTTGGCCATTCTGGGGCGTGCATTAATCAAGGATTTTCCTGAACATTACAAGCTGTACTCGGAAAAATACTTTACATATAACGGTATTAATCAGCCTAATCGCAATAAGTTGTTGTTTACCGACAAAAGCGTAGACGGCATTAAAACTGGGCATACCGAAGAAGCGGGATTTGGTCTGACGGCATCTTCTGAACGAGACGGCATGCGATTAGTATCGGTGGTGACGGGTACACGTTCAGAGTCTGCACGTGCTGCAGAATCACAAAAGTTATTGTCTTACGGTTTTCGTTATTACTACACACACAAGCTTTATAGTAAAGGTGATGTCGTTAATACCGCCGTTGTATGGAAAGGACAGCAGGAAGAAATACAAATTGGTTTGACGAAAGATATATACTTAACAGTGCCTCGTGGCAGCGAAAATGATTTGCAGGCGACAGTTCATATCGATGAAGTTATTCAGGCACCGGTAGCGCAAGGACAAGAGCTAGGGAATATCGTTGTTATGCTAAACGACGAAGAATTACTTAATGTGCCTGTGATCGCCTTAGCTTCTATCGAAGAGGCCGGGATATTTTCTCGTATGTTAGATAGTATACAATTGTTTTTTGGTGGCATTTTTAGCACTAAATAAACAATTAATAAGTTTGTAAATAGATAACGGTTTTTAATGATGGCAGATAAAGTAAACGATCAATCAGCAGCTCCGCCCGTGATTGAATTTCCTTGTCATGACTACCCGGTGAAAATTATGGGTGAGGCCAGTGACACCTTTCTAGAGTTTGTCCTAGCGACTACCGAGGTGTACGCCCCTAACTTTGATCATAATAAAGTGGCATTAAAGCAAAGTAGCAAAGCGAAATTCAGTTCGGTTACCGTATTTATAACGGCAACGGGTGCTGCGCAGCTAGAGCAGTATCATCAGGCGTTAAAAGTAAATAAAGCAGTTAAGATTGTTTTATAAGCATGAAGTTTTCTTTTTTTTGCAGCGTTGAACGCGAATGAATGACTCTCCTCAATCGCTAAAAGTTCGCTACCTTGGTATCCAGCCTTACGAGCCCATTTGGCAGTCAATGTCAGAATTCACTAATACTCGTGACGATAGTACTATTGATGAGTTGTGGGTGGTCGAGCACGAGCCAGTGTTTACTCAAGGGCAAGCAGGTAAGCCCGAGCATATTCTACAGCACACCGATATTCCCATAGTAAAGTCTGATCGCGGTGGGCAAGTCACCTACCATGGCCCTGGCCAGTTAATACTGTACCCTTTGATTAACCTTCGTCGGCGTCAATTAGGTGTACGTGATATGGTGACCTTGCTGGAAAAACTAGTGATCCAGTGGCTAGCGAGTTATCGTATTGAATCTTATGCTAAGGCCGATGCTCCGGGTGTTTACGTTAAGCTAAATGGAGACGATGCCAAGATAGCCTCTTTGGGATTACGTATCCGCAGAGGGTGTAGCTTTCATGGTGTGGGTATCAATATTGATATGGACTTAACGCCTTTCAATTATATTAACCCTTGTGGTTACGAAGGCTTAGCGATGACCCAATTAAGCGCACTAATGCCAACGTCCTTTCCCGATAAAAATCGGCTACAGGAATCGTTAGTGGCATTATTCGCACAGCAGCTGTCTGTATCAGATGTCCACTATTCTAGTGATCGTTGGGTAAACGCCAGTTCCCTTTCACCGCATTAGCACTGATAATGGATATGATAATCTAGCCGTATGGCTGAATGGGCTATAGTCGTTCCCTGTAATAGAAAATACGATGAGTTGACAGTAATTTGAGAGCAAGTTGAGATAGTTATGACAGAATTGACAAATACACCAGTGACCGATGCAGGAGTCTCTTTTGCAGCATCCGCCACTGCACCTGCTAGGCGCACCGTTCGCCGTGAAAAGGGCGAGAAATTGCGTGATGCAGATAAGGTAGAGCGCATACCGGTTAAAGTGATCGCAACCGACGGAATGTTGCGTAAGCCTGCGTGGATTCGAGTTAAGGTCGCCTCTTCGCCTGAAGTTGATAGAATCAAAAAAGTATTACGCAAAAATAATTTGTCGAGCGTGTGCGAAGAAGCTGCCTGCCCTAATTTAGGTGAGTGTTTCTCCGGTGGTACAGCCACCTTTATGATTATGGGTGATATTTGTACTCGTCGATGCCCATTTTGTGATGTTGGACATGGCAAACCTAATGACCTCGATGCGCAAGAGCCTATTCGCCTAGCCGAAGCCATCGCCGAAATGCGCTTGAAATACGTAGTGGTCACCTCGGTAGACCGTGATGATCTACGTGATGGTGGCGCACAGCACTTTGCTGATTGTATTCGCGAAGCTCGCGAACGTTCTCCCTCTCTAGAAGTGGAAATTCTTACGCCAGATTTTCGCGGCAGAATGGAAATAGCCTTAGGTATTCTGGCGCACGAAGCGCCAGATGTATTTAATCACAACCTAGAAACGGTGCCACGTTTGTACCGTGAAGCGCGTCCCGGTGCTAACTACAAGTGGTCATTAGACTTACTAAAACAGTATAAAGCTCGTCGCCCAGATGTCATGACCAAATCTGGTTTGATGGTTGGATTAGGCGAAACCAAAGAAGAGATTTTTGAAGTGCTGAAAGATATGCGCGAATACAATATCGATATGCTAACCATCGGTCAGTATTTGCAGCCATCAAAAGATCACTTGCCAGTGAAACGTTTTGTTACCCCAGAAGAGTTTAAAGAATATAAAGATTTTGCTGATAGTATCGGTTTTCAGCGTGCGGCTTGTGGCCCGTTGGTGCGTTCGTCTTACCATGCAGATCAACAAGCCCATGGCGTTGATGTTAGCTAGTTTTTTATTAGCTCCAAAAGGAGCCAACAGAGTATCTAAAAAACGCAGTATGTCTTCGTACATCTTGCGTTTTTTGCTGCTATCGATATTCGTCATTTTTGTATTGTCAGCTTGCCAGTCACGTGACTCGGCTGAATATATTTTTGAAAACTATCTCTATCGTTTATCCAATAGCTTGCAGGTGGATAGAGAATCGTTACCTACTTTAAACGCTATAAATACCTCCTCCTTAGAGCGCTTGTCTTCATATCCGGTTCGACGAGAATTACAAAATAATATTCCGTCTATTAATATCAATCTGCTTGAGTTTTTGCGCTTGTCCGAATGTGAATTGCAGCGGCATATAGGTCAGCGGAATGGTGGCTTAGGGCGCGTGATGGGGTCGACTCAGCAGCTTATTTACGATGCAAAGTTTATTGCGTTGGCCGAGCCGTGTTTATCTCAATTGGAATCGACGTCTGCATTATCAAAAACCTTAACGCTGGCTTATGATCACAAAATCCAATATTTATCAGCCTCTATTTGGAATGCGAGTTTCGCTAGTAAGGAGTTTTCATATTTGTTCTCTCTAGGCACTAACCCTTTATCGTTAACGGCGGCAATGGAGCAACCACTACAGCTTAGTAATGCCTTGAAAATTATAGCGCAGAGATATGAGCGGCTAATGGAAGGCGGTTTTTCGGCAGAGTCTCTTGATGATATAGAAACGTATTATCAAGTGGTTGAGTCGTCCAAACGTATAGGAGAGTTACGTTTATCATTGCAAGCAACGACACGCATGTTACAGCAAGCTGATAATGTTCTATCTGTGCGTATTAATGAAAAACCACTGTGTAGGCAGCAACAATCGAATGCGCAATTCACTATTGTTAACAATGTATTCTATAAATATTACATTGGCCAAGTGCAGCCTTATATTGCGGGATTACATCAGCAAGGGACAGAAATGTTTGTCATCATAGATGCATTAGTAAGGCTTCAGGTGTCAACTCAGGGGTCAAATCAGGCGCAGACGAAACAACTAAATGATTTTTGGGGGAAGGTTTATCGTGATGATGACAGTGAGTGGCAGTTATTTAATCAGCAGGTGAAAGCGCATACCTTACATTGGCAAGCTTTATTAAAACAGTGTGGAAAGTTACCGTCGTAGCCTTTTTTATATTGCTATAGCTTTCTATAGGTGCCCCGTGGTCATTTCGAAAATCGTTTTTTGCTTACCCGGGGCCTAGACGTTTATGTAACGTTATAATTTTCTTGCTTGAGGTGGTGGGAACCAATTACCGCTTTCCGCCACGTTAATAAGGTGATCCACCGTTACTGGGAATGCCTTCCTGTGATTTTCTCTTTTGAATTTGAAAAAACCTACAAGAAAAAACTCTCCTCTTTCATGGAAGTATTGTTCGAAATCCATAGATGAAAAATCAGTGCTCAGCTCTGTCTGCATTGTGTTGACGATGGCGAGTATATCGTCCCCCATAATACGTAAGTCCGACTTAAGTCGAGAAGCGCGAAATATATTGTTAGCTTTCCAGCCGCTATGATGAGAAATGATACGGATGACCTGAATTTCTAGAGTACTTGGCCCAGTATTCGGTATAGTTTTTTCGTTCATCGTTACGCTCGTAATAAATTCCACAATACTAACATATGACACGCCACCGCAATAAAGGTGATGCGGTGGCGCAGTGCTTGATACCACTTTGGATATAAGCCTTGTAGAAATAATTTTTCCCAAAAAAGTAAAACAAGGAAGCTCATCATCGCTACACCTGTGTGATATATCGATGGTAAAAAATAAGCGGCTAGCGGTAGCAATGAAAAGATAATGGCAGCATGAATATGACGATTAATAAATGCTGCGTTATCATCATCGTGCGCGAATAGCGCGATAGCCCAAACACTACCGGCTAAAAAGCCGTAAATAATAGTCGAATAATGCAAGAAAATATCAGTGAGCCATTGCTCGGCATCAGCAAATATCCAGGGGCCAAAAGCACCTATAAAAAACGGCAGTAAGCCTAAATACATATAATTGGTAATAGTGTCTTGATGCGGATTAAGCCGCGATGTTGATGAAGTGCTCATGTGAATCCTTTATGTTAATCAGCTG
>JBLHVA010000048.1:0-10213 GCA_047630005.1 Candidatus Endobugula sp.
TTGCTGACTATTGACTATAATAATAGAGGGTTCGGTCATAGGTATAGAGTGTAAACAAAAACGGCGAGATTTGTTATCACTCGCCGTCCTGAAGAAACCAATTAATCAATGGCTGAATCGGGTTTGATCATTGCAGCACACTGCTCTTATATGACATCGCACTGAAACGAAAAATAATTTATATAACAGCGACTAATCTACTTTGCGGAAAACTAACGATCCATTCGTTCCGCCAAAACCAAATGAATTAGATAGCACACCGTCAATTTTCATTACTTGCGCGGTATGCGGGACGAAATTAATATCACAACCTTCGTCTGGATCATCTAAATTGATGGTGGGTGGAGCTACTTGATCACGTATAGCTAAAGCACTAAATATTGCCTCAACCGCACCTGCAGCACCTAGTAAATGCCCTATCATTGATTTTGTCGAGCTGACTGCGACTTGATCTATGGCGCTACCAAATACAGATTTAACCGCTCTACACTCGGCGATATCGCCTGCTGGTGTAGATGTACCATGAGCATTAACATACTGGACATCACTGGCAGACATACCTGCATCACGCAGAGCATTTTCCATAGATAGCGCTGCACCAGCACCATCAGCTGGAGGTGATGTCATATGATGCGCATCACCGCTCATACCAAAGCCTGTTAATTCAGCATAGATTTTCGCACCACGGGCTTTAGCATGTTCGTATTCTTCTAACACTAAGATACCTGCACCATCACCCAGTACAAAACCATCACGGTTTTTATCCCAAGGGCGACTCGCCTTTGTCGGATCGTCATTGCGTGTTGATAATGCTCTAGCCGCGGCAAAACCACCTAAGCCTAATGGTGTAGTCGCCATTTCAGCGCCACCGGCTAACATCGCATCGGCTTCGCCATGCTGGATAGATCTAGCCGCTAAGCCAATCGCATGCGTACCGGTAGTACAGGCCGTTGTAACGGCTAAATTTGGGCCTCTTAAGCCATATTTAATCGATAAATTACCCGATATCATATTAATGATTGAACCGGGCACAAAGAAAGGAGATAAACGTCGAGGTCCGCGATTTTGAACGGTAAGGGTGCCTTCTTCAATCGAGCCAATACCACCAATACCTGAACCAATGACCGCTCCAAAACGAGGGGCAAGTGCGTCGCTCACTTCAATGCCGGCATCTTGCATAGCCTGTATGCCAGCAACCATACCGTATTGAATAAAAGGATCCATTTTACGCGCATCCTTTTCTGGAAAGTAATCACCTACGACTAAACCTTTTACCGATGCACTAAATTGCGTGGTGAATGAGCTAGGATCGAAAGATGTAATTGTATCGACACCACTCTTGCCATTAAGAACGGCGTTCCATGTGTCTGCTACAGTGTTACCCAAAGGAGACACCATACCCATACCAGTAATGACAACTCGTTTCACGAAAACCTCGACTAAAAATAAGACAGATGATGTGGCAAAGTTAATCGTTATTACGACCAACTTTTTCAATCAACCACATGCTTAACTCAACAATACATACAATAAAAAGCATAAAAGCCGCACTATTGAATAGATGCGGCTTTTATAAAGGTTTATTTAACTGCAAATAACATAAGCAGTTAAACTAAATGGCTTAGCCTAGGTTAGCGTTAATATAATCAACAGCTAATTTAACAGTAGTGATTTTTTCAGCTTCTTCGTCTGGAATTTCAGTTTCAAATTCTTCTTCAAGCGCCATAACCAACTCAACAGTGTCAAGTGAATCCGCACCTAAATCTTCGACAAACGATGCTTCTATCTTCACTTCGTCTTCTTTAACACCTAGTTGCTCGGCAACGATTTTTTTTACGCGTTCTTCTGTGTTGCTCATAATAGTTTTGAACTCCTGATCGATGAAAATCATAATGGTTAGTGCTAGTAACAACGCTATATCAACGATGCTATAACATCTTTCTAAATTTCGTATATGTCACGTAAATCTGGACGTAATCTTATTGTGCTTTTACGAGGGCGCATTTTACATGGAAATCCCCACCGTTGTAATACTTGAGCACAATTATTTACTTATATTTTATTTTTACCAATACAATCAATAGGTTAACTCATATACATACCGCCATTCACATGTATGTTTTCGCCCGTTATGTAGCCCGCTCCCTCGCTGGCCAAGAATTTTACCGTATTCGCAATTTCTTCTGGCTGACCTAATCTTCCAGCCGGAATAACGGATAACATTTGCGCTTTTTGCTCTTCCGGTAACACTTCAGTCATATCGGTTGCAATAAAACCAGGGGAAATGGTATTGACAGTAATGTTACGTGAGCCCACTTCTTTCCCCAACGCTCGAGCAAAACCAGCAACACCAGCTTTGGTCGCCGCATAGTTTACTTGCCCCGCATTACCCATAGCACCAACAACTGAGCCAATATTGATAATGCGTCCCCAGCGCGCTTTCATCATGCCGCGCAAACACGCTTTGCTCAATCGATAAACGGCATTCAAGTTGGTATTAATGACATCAAACCACTCATCTTCGCTCATACGCATGAGAAGATTATCTTTCGTAATTCCCGCATTATTGACCAAAATTGATGGCGCACCATAGCCTTTCTTAATGTCTGCAAGTAAAGCGGTAACCGAATCTATATCGGTCACGTCCAGCATCATCCCTTTACCTTGGATGTTTTTTTCTGCCAAACGCTGACTAATCTTTTCAGCACCCAACTCTGATGTTGCAGTACCAATAACAATAGCCCCTTCAAGGCCTAACGAGTCGGCTATAGCAGCGCCAATACCACGGCTCGCGCCTGTCACTAACACCACTTTCTGATCAAAACTCATGCTCTTTCCTTTCTGTAATAACACTGTATTTAGGGCTTTAAGAAGCACTCACGCTGTTGATGTAATATCTATACAGCATTTGCGACGACATTCAGCCTGCTTAATTAAGCGGCGGCTATTGCCTCTGGTGAGTCTGTAGCTACAGACTTAATGCTTCTATCTATTCGCTTCACCAACCCTGAGAGGACTTTACCTGGGCCACACTCAACTGCTTTCACAACCCCCAGAGCAAGCAATGCATTAACACAATCCACCCATAATACAGGGTGATAAATTTGCTCTATCATGCGCTGTTTAATGATTGTCGGATCAGCTTCCGTTTGCGCATTGACGTTATGTACTACGGGTATTATTGGCGATTTGAATTCAACATTAGCGATCTCATCAGCCAAGCGATCTGCTGCGGGCTTCAGTAGCGCAGAATGAAAAGGTGCGCTAACCGATAATGGCATCGCTTTCTTCGCGCCTTTTTCCTTACAGATTGCAATAGCACGATCAACTGCATTTACATGGCCTGCGATAACAACCTGACCCGGAGAGTTGAAATTAACGGCAGAAACCACTTCGTTTCCGGCTGCGGTTTGGCATGCTTCGACAATACTCTCATCATCCAAACCAATAATCGCGGCCATACTACCCACACCACTAGGTACCGCTTCCTGCATATACTTACCACGCAGTTGCACCAAGCGAATGGCGTCAGAAAACTTCACCACACCCGCACAAACGAGGGCTGACCACTCACCTAAACTGTGCCCAGCCATCACGGCAGGCTGCTCTACCTTCTCTTGCTGCCATACACGCCAAATAGCGACACTCGCAGCCAGTAACAACGGCTGCGTACGCTCGGTCATGTTCAGTGCCTCTTGTGGCCCTTCCTGCGACAATTGCCACAAGTCATAACCCAGCACTGCTGATGCTTCTGCAAAAGTCTCTTGCACCACTGAATAGGCTTCCGCTAAATCTGCAAGCATTCCTAGTTTTTGAGAACCTTGCCCGGGGAAAATAAATGCTAATGTCGATATTGTTGTCATGTTGTTGTTCTTTACCGTAGTTAAAAATAAAAAAATTAAAAATCAATGCATGTGATGTGATCGCATATCACGAAATAACATCAAATGTGCTGGTAAAAATGCTTTCCATATTATTAATATACATACATTGATCGCTCAATGTTGAATGAGCAGCAACGTTGGAGGCATTAGCACTTACGGCTACTGATTGCTGCTGAAGCTGCTCAATCAGCATTTCTAATGCATAGAAAAACTGCTGCGTATTAGCACTACCATGACTTTTAACAACAGTGCCCTTCAATCCTAACAAATAAGCGCCATTATACCTGTCAGGATTTATACCATCTTGCCAACGGCGTAACACCGGCCTAGATAAAGCGGCCAAGAGACGCGTAAACATATTACGGGCAAATACCTCTTTTAAATTACCTGCGACTATGCGTGCTGCGCCCTCACTCGCCTTTAACGCTATGTTGCCAGAAAAACCGTCGCACACAATTACATCTGCTATTCCCTGGAAGACTTCATCCGCCTCAATAAAGCCCTGATAATTCAAACCTTCAGTATTATCACAATGCTCTGCCGCCGCCTGAACTAACGCTGACCCTTTGAATGTCTCACGCCCAATGTTCAATAAGCGTACCGATGGATTATCCGATTTTTCCAGCACTGAAAATAGCATCGAACCCAAACAGGCAAACTGTTGCAATTGTTGTGCTGAGCAATCAACATTTGCTCCCAAATCCAATAAATAACTATGCTTACTTAAGACTAATGACGATGTAAAAACGGGGATTGCTTTACATAAAGCAGGACGACTAAGCCCTTGGTAGCACCTGAGAAAATGTACACCCAAAGCAACCAACGCCCCAGTATTTCCGGCACTAATACATCCATCCGACTCACCGTTAGCAACAGACTGCAACGCCAACCCCATAGAAGAATCACGTTTTTTTCGTAGCGCTGCTTTAGGTGACTCATCCATCGAGACACTCGTCTCAGAGACAACGTACTTGATATTGCCTAACAATTGAGAGGGCGATGCTAAATTATGTGTTTTTATCTGTATAGATGACTCACCGTACAAACGAAATTCAATCGAAGGGTAACGCTTTGCCGCCATTAATACTGCAGGTAATATCGACTGACAACCAAAATCTCCGCCCATTGCATCAATAGCAATACGTAGTGTATTCATGAGGTCATTTTTTCAAGGCGAGAAGGTTTCAAGCGCAAAGCATTGGCTTGCACACTTATATTTGCGATGCGTTTCATTCTTTTAGAAAAGAAGAAAGTCAAAAGAGAGTAAGAGAAACTGTACACACCGTGACGGCAGCAGACTAGCTACAACAAACTGCTACCACTAATTAATACAACACGATGGGTACAAAAAATATCTCTAAATATTATTCAGCGCTATTTGAAGCAGTTTCAATCACTTTCTTACCACGGTAAAAGCCATCTGGGCTTACGTGGTGACGAAGGTGCTTCTCGCCTGAAGTAGGATCAACAGTTAATGTTAATTCTGTGCTTAATGCATCGTGTGAACGGCGCATGCCACGTCTTGAACGAGTTTTCTTACTTTTTTGTACTGCCATGATGGACTCCTACTATTTATCTATCGGTTAAGTGCAGTGCTGTAGTAGAACATCACTGCAACTTACTATTTGGGTAACGATTTGTTCAAGGCACCCTATTAAAGATGTCTATTTAAAACAGGCATTCAAAACCACCAATTAAAAGCGCCTCCAAATACCTAAACTTGCTACTTTTCCTTCTTATCCAGCGCACCGGATGACTGCAGGGACTCTTTAAGGCCTTGCAACGCGGTGAAAGGGTTCGTACTAGGCCCAGCATCAATCACTTTCTGTGTATCAGCTTCACCACTAGAAAATAAACTATGAGGTATACATTCCTCTTCGTGATAGGACACGATAGGCAAACTCAACAATATTTCATCTTCAATAATTTGGTAAATATCCGTCTGCCCTTCCGCGACTATCCATGGTTCGAAACGACTAGGTAAGCGATCAAGATCAGAATCTTCCCACTGAATTGCCAAATTTAGCTCACAGTTAATGCTTACGGGTACAGCATCCAAGCAACGCTGACAAACATTTTCAACATTCGCTTTAATTTTTCCAGCAACATATAAAATACGCTGCTCGCCAATATCGAAGGATAATTCGGCTTCTATATCCCCTTTATCCGAGAACAACAGCTCTTTAACTCTTGTCAGTGTAGATAAATCTACCGAACCAACAATTTCAATACCTTGTTGCGCAAATTTACGTGGATCAATTTGACGTGGCAATGGCTTCATAAGAGGGGTATCCGATATAGGCGCGTAATCATAGGGAGTTGGGCTCGCTGTGTCAAAAATAATCGTACAAAAATAGACAAAAAGTGCTTTTTTTTCTCGTTTTATATCAATATCTAACGGAAGCCGTTAAAATCTTACCAAAACCACCCTTGTGAACACACAAAATAGCCATGCTCCACAATGGCTATACTAGCCAAGTCACATCTACCTATCAATCACACCAACCGACTTAATAATCACACTATAGAACCCCGTATTTATGCTACCTTTAATTCTTGCCTCTAGCTCCCCATATCGCCGTGAATTACTACAAAAGCTCACCCTTTCATTCGAATGCTACTCTCCCGACATTGACGAGTCCGCAATAGAAGGAGAAACACCCGAACACCTAGTTGAACGTCTTGCTCTAGAAAAAGCCTTGGCAGTAGCAGAAAATCATCCAAAGGCGCTCATCATTGCTTCAGATCAAGTTGCGGTCTTAGAGGATGAGGTAATGACAAAACCTCACACCCACGAAAACGCAATCAAACAATTAAGCCGCTCCAGCGGAAAAACAGTGAAGTTTTTAACCAGCCTCTGCCTACTAAACAGCCAAACAGGAGAGCACCAAACTGAGGTAGTGACTTATTTTGTTGAATTTTTAACACTTAGCCAATCTCAAATAGAGAACTATCTGCACAAGGAGCAGCCGTATCAATGCGCAGGCAGCTTTAAATCAGAAGGCTTAGGCGTCACTCTTTTTCAGCGCCTTGATGGAGAAGACCCCAATAGCTTAATCGGCTTACCGTTAATTACTTTAACTAGAATGCTAAGGAACGAGGGGATTGAGCCACTATCTGCGTAGTATATTAGATATACACAGCGAGATCTTTGATTGCAAGCTTAGACCTACGTAAAGTTCAGTATTTACTTACATATCTTATCAGCGAAGTTGTTATTATTGGTGATAGCAAGGATGCGCACAGGATGTGATAACTAACCAAGGAGGTTATAGGGATAGTAAATCCCTCAGCACTGCATGGATGCAGCGCTACTTACCCCCTCTCACTATTTTCGAACCACCATCAGCAAAAAATGAGGCGACTTAACCAAATACTGCGCCCGCCTATAGAACACCATTAGAGCTGATTAAGTAGCGTTAAACGGTGCCTTATCTCAGCTGTACTGGCGCACTGATGACTGCATTCAGTATAGTCCCCACACCCTCACCGACGGCGACACCAAAATTTTTCGAAAACGCTTCAAATGGTGTTGGCCTTAATGTGTAATCAACAACTTGCTCAATATTAATTACCTCTCTAGCCACGTAGCCAGCACTACCCAAACCATCTATCAAGCCTTTTTCTAATGCCTGCTCACCATTCCAAATCAAACCAGAATAGATATCTTTATCCGCTTTAATTAGACGATCTCCGCGCCCTTCTTCGACGGCACGGATAAACTGTTCATGAGTAGAGTTTAAAACACTTTCCCAAAAAATAGTTTCATCTTTCCGTTGTGGTACAAACGGGTCAAGAAAACCCTTATGCTCACCACTAGTATAGCTACGACGCTCAACACCTAACTTTTCCATTAAGCCAACAAAGCCAAAACTAGACGCTGTAACGCCAATAGACCCTACAAGACTAGACTTATCGGCATAGATTTCATCAGCGGCAGCAGCAATGTAATAACCGCCTGACGCGCCTAAATCGCTAATCACCGCATAAAGTTTTTTGTCGGCATGAATCTCGCGCAAACGCTTAATTTCATCATAGACATAACCTGACTGCACAGGACTACCACCTGGACTATTGATGGCCAAAATAATCGCTTTAGATGATGAATTTTCGAATGCAGCGCGTAAGGCACCGACCAAATCATTAGCGTTCGCCGTCTGGTCAGCAGCAATGACGCCATCTAAATACACAATCCCTACATGCTCTTCTGCAGAGCTGTAATTAGCTACCTGACTTTGCTGTGCTACACCCACAAGAACAATCACTATATAGACACAAAAAAACAGCTTGAAAAATATCCCCCAGCGCCGAGCCCTCTTTTGCTCTTTTAAGGAATCTTGAGCAATAGCAGCCACTAACTGCCAATCGCGACTCTCGCTATTCGCATCCACCTTATCTTCTCGGCTAAACAATCCCATCGGGCACTCCTAAATTAAAAAAACAATATTATAAAATCAACTGACTGAACGGGCCATTAACACAAACAAGCATTTTTGGTTACTGGTAATGATCAAGTACCCACTCGACAAAATCTGGAAAATGATCTGTGCATAGCAAGGGCTGATAAGGCTTAAGACGATCAACATGATGCGCTCCGTAACTTACGGCAACACGATGAACGTTAGCGTTTTTCGCCATTTCCATATCATATTCAGTATCGCCAACCATAACCGCTTTATCGGCACTAACATCCATCTCCAACAACAACTCTTCCAACATCAATGGGTGTGGTTTTGACAGTGTTTCATCCGCACAACGACTCGCATCAAAATAACTGCGCATATCTAGTCGATCTAACACTCGATCAAGACCCCGACGGCTTTTGCCCGTAGCCACTGCCATTTTAAAACCTGCTGCCCTCAAACGCACTAAGCCCTCTTCTACCCCATCAAAAAAAGGTGATGGGGTTTGGTCAGCGGCCAAAAAATGCTCGACATAATGTAGACGCACCAGTTCCTTTTCATCGCCATTCAACCGAGGATATAACCGCTCCATCGCTTCAGGTAAACCCAAACCAATAATATTGCAAATAACATCGCCTTCAAGGACCGGGAAACCTGCCGTCTCTGCAGCTTTTTGCAAGCAGGCAACAATTTTAGAGGTGGAATCACTCAGAGTGCCATCCCAATCAAATATCAGTAACATTTTAGCAGGTACATTTTAGGTGGCATCCTTTTTTATATTATCAAACACAGACAACAAATCATCACCCAAGGGTGCCTCAACCTTTACCTGGGTGCCGTCTGGCAAAGTAAACTGCAGCTGAAATGCATGCAGAAACAAACGCTTTAAGCCCGCCGTCCGATAAAATTTATTGACCTCGTTATCGCAGTACCTGTCATCACCAATAATTGAACAGCCAACCGATTGAGAATGTACGCGAATTTGATGAGTCCTGCCGGTTACTGGCCTAGCCTCTACTAAGGTACATGATCGCTCTGCACGCTTATAACGCTGAATAACTCGATACTCTGTTAATGACGCTTTCGCTCCTTCGGTATCTGGTCGAGCAATACGAACAAGGCGCGCACCCGTCGTCAACTGATTTTTAATTAATGGCTCATTAACTGATTTTCTTCTATTCGGCCATCGACCATCGACCAAAGCATGGTAAGTTTTTTGCACCCGCCTTTCACGCAGCTCTTGTTGGATGTAACGTAAGCAACTGCGTTTTTTCGCAATCATGATACAACCGGATGTATCCCGGTCTAAGCGATGAACCAATTCTAGAAAACGGCTGTCAGGTCGAATTTGTCGAAAGCTCTCGATCAGCCCCAGGCTAATGCCACTACCTCCATGCACAGCCAAGCCAGACGGTTTATTCACTACCATCACATCATTATTCTCAAACAATATAGACGACTCGAGCAACTGAGACAATTGCTTGCTGGGCTGAGGAGGCTCATCTCTCTGACTCACCCGAATAGGAGGGACACGAACGATATCGCCGTCACATAATTTATATTCAGGCTTTACACGCCCTTTATTTACACGAACCTCACCTTTTCGCAAAATACGGTAAATGCGGGATTTAGGCACGCCTTTAAGACGGCTTAATAAGAAGTTATCTATCCGTTGAGCAGTATTACCTGCATCGATAGTGATAAACTGTACGGAGTCAAAAGCATTGGAGTTGTTCATGGGCGGGATAATAACAGCTTGCTTATGATAATTCGCTGAAACTAAGTGATTATTGATGAATTACCCAACAGTTATATTCGTGTGCCATAGTCCCCAAGCCGTAGCAACAGATGATAGGGCGCCCCTCACGGTTAATTTGTTCTATTCCTAAATCCTATACGATAGGTGGTATTTGATATAAAACTGGT
>JBLHVA010000049.1:0-10109 GCA_047630005.1 Candidatus Endobugula sp.
TCATATTGCTGGTGCTAGGTGTGGGTGTTTACTATGGCTCTGTAGTCGCTGAATCAGTGTTTGGCGATTATGCCTCATTGTCTCTCAGCGTAGTGATCATTGGGATGTATGTCTGGTTGGTAAAATTGGCTTCCACGTATCCTGATTTATCTGAAGATGATGGTAGTATTGAACTTTCGCATTTGCCAGAAGTTAGGCCGACGGTATTATCTGGCTTATACTTTTCTGTGCCGATCATTGTCTTGTTGTGGGCGTTGGCAGTGCAGCAGTACTCACCTCAAACCTCAGCGTTTTATGCCGTTGCTTGCTTGATTTTAGTGGTATTCACACATCGACCACTTAAAGCGTGGTTTAGAGCAGAGCATAACTTAACCGGTATGTTTATTCATGGCTGGCATGACTTCGTTGACGGTTTAATCTCCGGCGCGCGCAATATGGTTGGTATCGGCATCGCGACGGCGACAGCAGGCATTATCGTAGGCACAGTGACCCAGACCGGCTTGGGTCAGATGATGACTGCGTTTGTCGAATTTGTTTCCGGTGGTAGCTTAATACTGATCTTATTCTTTACCGCAGTGATTTGTATTGTGCTGGGGATGGGGTTGCCGACAACGGCTAACTATATCGTTGTATCCACACTAATGGCTCCGGTTATTGTGAGTTTAGGTGCTGAAAACGGCTTGGTGGTTCCGCTGATTGCGGTTCACTTGTTTGTTTTCTACTTTGGTATTTTGGCGGATGACACGCCGCCAGTGGGCTTGGCCGCGTTTGCGGCTGCTGCGATATCTGGTGATGATCCTATTAAAACGGGTATCCAAGGTTTTGCTTACGATATACGAACCGCTATTTTACCCTTTATGTTTATTTTCAATACTCAGTTGTTACTGATTGGTATTGAGAGTGTGTGGGGACTGTTGTTGACAATTTTTAGCGCGGTTACGGCGATTCTAGTATTCGCTGCTGCGACTCAAGGTTACTGGCTTACGCGAACTAAGTGGTGGGAAACGATTGGCTTGTTAGTGGTTTCATTTACTTTATTCGTGCCGGGTTATTGGTGGGATAAGGTCTATCCGCCAACGACGAATACGCCAGTATCGGAGCTCGTGGCAGAAGTTGAGTCTATCAGTGATGGTGACTTTATCCAGTTTCGCGTTCAAGGTGAAAACCTAGAAGGTCGTGAGATCGATAAAACCATCAGCCTGCAACTTAACTCGAAAGAGACAGTGGCAGATGCGAGATTATCAGATATGGGCATGATGTTAGTTGCAGGCGATAACCGTGATGAGTTGCTTGTTGATAACGTGGTGTTTGGTAGTCAGGCTGACAAGTTAGGTCTTGAGTATGGCTGGAAGATTACAGCGGTAGTGAGAAAGGTAGATCGCTTGCCTGCAGAACTGATGTTTATTCCCGCACTATTACTTTTGTTCATTATGGGGTGGATGCAGCACCGACGCCGAAACCCGGATGAAGGCGTTTTAGATGTCGCGTAATTGGTTAGGAGTTATGGCGAAGACCAGAACACCCTAAGCTAAGCTGCTTCGTTACACCGTCTAAAATAACTGGATGATATTAAGCCAGCTCAGTAATGAGTCTGGCTTTTTTATTTCTGTGAAAGCAATATTTTATATTGCCATAAAATATTGAGTCGAGCTGAATAAAAACACCTGTCCACCATGAGTCTTACTAGTGTTAATCGCCTCTCACTTTTCTTTAAAATGACGACTCTTTACATGTTACCTCGTGTAATATTTTTCGAAAAGCATGTGCTGGTTTTGAGAGAGGTGTGTATTGGCTATAGAGTATGCCAAAGCTGACAGGGATGACGGGCCGAAATGGTCTGATAACGATATCGCTTCTCAGCATGTTAACGTGTCCGATAATGGAAAACTCATCGAGTAGCGCGATGCCAAGGTTAAGCTTAACCATTTCGTAGGCAACGGTAAAATAATTCACTTCGATACTCGCTTCCCGCTGACGTAACCACGGCACAGCATCTGCCACCACCTCGTGCCACCACCCGCTAGAACAATGAATCAATGTTTCTCCCAATAAGTCATCCGCAGAAATGATTTTCTTTTCGGCTAACGAGTGAGTGCACGGCAATATGCAAAGAAGCTCGCCTGTTTTTATGATTTCAGCTTCTATATCAGTCTCTATACTTGGGAAATGAATAATACCCATATCGGCACGGCAATAGCTAACTTGCTCTTTGATTGAGTCATTTGGTTGTGCATCGATACTGACTTTGATGCCTGGGTATTGTTTTTTTAGTCTTGCTATTGCGAGAGGAACAACACCCAATGAAAGTGCAGGTGCGGCGGTAATATTAAGTTCGCCGCTAGTAAGCGTTTGTAAATTCCGGCTCATTTTATTAAAACGATATAGAGCATCTTCAACGTTGGACGCAGCGTTAAATAGAAGCCCTGCCTCTGGAGTAGGCTGAAGCCTACCGTTCACCCGTTTAAACAATGCTAAGCCTAATGTGCTTTCAGCTTGTTGTAATGTCTTGCTTACGGCAGGTTGCGATAGGTGTAATTCTCGAGATGCCTCACTCACTGAACCTGTGCGCATAATGCAAGAGAATACTTCAATGTGCCTTAGCTTGAGCATAATACAACCTTATTCTGATCAAAAAATCTAACGTCACCATGTAACGCACTGTGTTAACTATCTATGTCGTAGCGCCTTATCATCATAGTCTTTGTCCAGTTGTTTGTATAACCTTAGGTTATGGATGGTCGTCATAATGTCATTAGACGTTATGCTAATTGCAGGTAATAATATGCACCATACGAGATCAGGTGCAATTAATAACCCACGTGGTGATGTGATAAAACCTGATTGCGTATTCTACGTTATAGAGAGTTAAGTCTAATGAAAGTGATTGTGATCGGTGCTGGTGTGGTGGGCGTGACAACGGCTTACCGCTTGTGTAAAGCGGGGTATGAGGTGGTGTTAATAGACGAGTTAGATGTTCCTGGGCATGGGACGAGTTACGGCAACGGTGGACAATTATCGTTTGATTATCGCACGCCTATTGCTAACTTATCGGTCTTAAAATCAATGCCTAAAATATTGTTAGGTCGAGATTCGGCATTTAGTGTATGCCTTTTACAAAATAGACATTTCTACCGTTGGGGGTTATCGTTTTTATATGAATGCTTGCCTAGTCGTTCATTGTCAGCTTCTTCTGCTATGACAGCTTTGGGTCAGCTGTCAAGACAGAAATTTTATGAATTGGTAGAAGATGTCAATATTCACTTCGATTACCGCAAAGATGCTGGGAAGTTATATACCTACGATACGGGTATGGCCTTCGAGCGAGCCAAGCAAGCCACCGCATCACCTTGGATGCGTGCGGAAGAATTGCACGCCCGTTATGCAGTATTTAATAAACCTTCATCGTTGGCCGGAGGTGTATTCGATGTGGCAGAAGATGCGGGTGATTGTCAGCAATTCAGCGAGAATTTAGTACGCTATTTAATCGAGCGCTACCAGTTGGTTTTTCTACCGAATTGCAAAGTAGGTACTATCAAAGCAACAAGCAAAAAAATTACCTCGTTGGAAACCAATCAAGGTACATTTGAAGCCGGCCGTTATGTGTTGTGTACGGGGATTGCTAGTAACACGTTGTTGGAACAGCTGAACATTCGGTTACCCATCGCAAGCATGAAAGGGTATAGCGTCACTGTGCCTGCGACCAAGCAATGCCCCGATGTCTCGATTACTCATACGGATAAAAAAACGGTGTATTGTAAATTGGGGAATAGGTTACGCATTGCGGGTTTTGCAGATTTTAGTGCCGTTACACAGGCAGCAGATATACAATTTAAAACGAATAAGCTATTAGATAACGCGCGTGCGTATTTGCCCCATGCTGGCGACTATGATCGTGTGCTTGATCGATGGTGTGGGGAGCGCCCCGTCACTCCAGACAGTTTACCTATTGTAGGAAAATCACCGGTCGACAATTTATATTTCAATGTCGGTCACGGTATGTTGGGCTGGACATATTCATCGGGTACCGCTGATTTACTCATGCGAAGCATGGGTGTCGATATAGATGCTCAGGATGCCAGCCATCTTTCAGGAGTCACGCCAGAAAATTACGCATTTGCGCGTTTTTCATAACAGACGCCTAAATTCTAGTGTGTAGTCGAGGTATGCCTGCGGCTTTTTACCTGTTAAATTCTCAATCCATTTTAAAGGGCCACATAATAAAAAAGTGACTGTCAAAGGCTATTTTGCAGAACTTGGCGTCACTTAGTATCGATTTTCCGAGTCCTGCAGCGGCGACAGGTAATTACGCGGCTTATGTTGTGCCGAGCGGTATTTTAGCGATATCGGGACAAGCGTGTTGAGTGAATGGTGGGTTAATTCATACGGGAGCTGATGGCAGCCAAGCGCACGAAAAAAGTATTGGCGACGGGAAAGAGCGGCAAAGATCTGCGCGTTACATGTATTGGCGCAAGTGGGCGCAGCGTGCGCCGATGACTGGGATCGTGTGGAGCGTTGTGTACAGTTAACCGTTTTTGTTAACTGTACATCGTCATTTACATCGCATCCCGATGTGGCTAATGACACTTTTGATATTCTCGTGAAATCACTGGGTGATCGAGGAATACATGCTTGAGCAGCAGCAGGTGAGGTGAGCTTGCCAGGTGGTAGCCCCGTTGAAGTTGACGGCCTATTTATCATCCGCTAGGCTGATTGTTGGTTAACGTTAGCAATAGTAATAGTGATCTTTACACTACGACTGCGTTCTCTTCTGCGGTCTCTTTTGCGTTCACAAATTCTCGGCTATTACTGGTTTATGTTATCCCTCGCAAGTGACACATAAGCATTACTTACGGTCGGGGTAAAATCCTCCTGTTATTAAAAACCTGTTCTATACTGAAGGTCACTAACAGTTAAATATCAACCAGTGTGTATATGTACAAAGGTGCGTTATATGTCTATTCGTTTTAAACTGATCATTCTTGTGAGCCTATGTAGTTTAGTCCCTCTGCTGGCCGTATCAGGGTTGTCCGGGTGGAAAAGTTCTCAATTATCATCTGCTGCACTGAATAAAAAAGCTGAAGATCAGTTAACGATGTTGCGTGAGTTGAAAAAAGAACAGCTAACCAATTATTTCGATACGCTCATTTCTCAAACAAAAGCGATGTCGCAAAACACGGCCACTATCGACGCACTTGATGCTTTTGCGCAGATGTTTTCCCAGTATAAAAAAGGCCAAGACATTAGTGCGAAAACGAAAAACGAACTCGCCGAATTTTACGAGAATGATTTTCATAACGAATTAATGGCGCGTAATGGTGATAATGGTTTCAGTGCAACCACTATTCTCAGCGGTTTGTCAGATACAGCGGTTAAAATTCAGCACACCTATGTTGCTCACAAAGATCATCCTATCGGTCAAAAACATAATGTGGATTGGGTAAAAGATAGCACCAACTATAGTCGTATGCACAAAGAAGCCCACCCGGGATTGAGAGAATTTGTGGCTAATACGGGCGTATCAGACCTCTTTTTAATTGATCGTATCGACAAAAACGTCGTTTATAGCACCAAAAAAAATATAGATTTTGGTACATCCTTAGTGGATGGCGTATTCTCTAGAACCGCGCTTGCAGAGGCCGGTCTTGCTGCACTTGATATGAAGGAAGGTGAATACTACATTAGTGATGTCAAGCCCTACATTCCTATGTTTAATGAGCCTGTTATGTTCATAGCAACACCTATGTTTAGTTGGGATGAAAATATTGGCAGCCTGGTGATCCAGATTACCACCGAGGACTTAGAGTCCATTATGACATCTAACCAACGATGGAGTGAAATAGGCTTGGGGGTGACAGGAGAAACGTATTTAGTCGGGGAAGATCAACGCTTACGTTCGAACCTGAGAGAGGCAATAGCTAATGCCAATACTTATTATTCGGCATTGGCGTCTGATGGTAAGCAGCCCGAAGCTGACCTTATTAAACAGCGCGAAAATGGTATTAATTTGTATCTAGTGGATACCCCGTCGGTAGACGCTGCACTTAATGGCGAATGGGGTTTTATAGATACTATAAATTCTCGTGGAAAGCGGGTGCTGAGTGCTTACACGTCATTAGATTTGGGTAAGCATCGTTGGGCTTTAGTGAGTGAAATTGAAGCTGAGGAGGTTTTTAGTGAATCTGCGGCGCTGACTAAAAAAATAGTCCAGTATATTATTTGGGGCATCAGTATTGCATCGGTGATCGTGATAGCTGTTTCACTATATGCAGCGAAGATGGTTGTGCAACCCCTTGAAGCAGTGGTGTCTAATCTTAATCAGCTTGCGCAAGGCGATGGCGATTTAACGATTAAGCTATCGAGTGTCGACCGTAACGATGAGATTGGTGAATTGAGTCGCTCATTTAATATCTTTATAGAATTCATGCGGGATTTAATTGAACAGATTCAGGGGACGATTAATGAATTTACTCATGCGTCTCATATTATCACTGACTTGAGTATGCGCACACGCAGTATGTCTAGCGAGCAAAAAATGCATATACAAGAAGTGCATAATGCGATCCAAACCCTTAATAGCCGTATCGTTACAGTCGGCAATGACATTGTCGTTTCCGAGCAAAAAACCGAGTCAGCTAAGCAGCAGGTGACTCATGGTGCAGGACTTGCTCAATCTTCAATTTGTTCTATCGAAGAGACTAATCAAGCCGTTACTCAAACAGAAAATCATATGAATAGGTTGTTAGAGGAGGTGGGTAGTATTTCTACCGTCTTAGAAGTGATTAATAATATCGCGGAACAAACTAATTTACTGGCACTAAACGCTGCGATTGAAGCTGCTAGAGCGGGCGAACAAGGCCGTGGATTTGCCGTGGTGGCTGACGAGGTACGAACATTAGCCGGTAAAACCCAGCAGTCGACTATCGAAATCGCAGCGACGATTAAGCGCTTAGGTGATGTGGCAAGTGAAACATCTGACTCCATGAGAGAAGTGCAAAATCACACGGGTAAAACGCGAGAATTAATAGCTACATCATCCGAGGACATGCAGGGTGTTACCGACATTATCGGTCAGGTATCAGCATTCAGTCGTTCTATTTCTCAATCGTCTCAAGAACAAACTAGTTTAGTTGAAGGCATCAATCACAGTATCGACGGCATCGATCATTCGGGTAAAGCCATAGAAGAGTCTGCTTCTGAACTCAATCAAGCGATAGAGAAGCTGAATAAAATGTCTTCACAAATTGATGAAATGGTTTCTCAATTCAAAGTGACGATATAAAGTGGCAGTGTTATCCCACGTAAACCACAAGCTCCTTGCAGGTTCCTGTGCATAAAAATACCTGCTGGCATCGTCAAGGCGTAACCCCGTGTTTCATTTATCGCTTTTCGGTGGCTAATGGCAACCTCATGTGAAGCAAGTTAACAGATGAAAGGTGAAGGCCCCCCCATTTTTTCAATGACTGCCTTTTGAGCAAAGAGTGTTGAAGTGCGTTTACGGAGATTAAGCTCATCATCCGTTATCAGTATCCCCTATCCGTTGTCATGGTAATCTGCGTAAAATGGGTCGGTACTGCACTAAGAGCAGCCGGTTTTTTGACTGCATAAGAGAGGTCTTTAGGTAACAAGAATGAATCAGTATAGTTCTTGAGATTGTAGGGGTTTCGGACTATGGTTAGCAGCATATCTTATTTTTTGTCGTTAACAACCGTTTTACGTTGTGTAAGCTATCGATGATGCAGGAAATTCTATGCAAGCACTTTATCCCGCAATTAAGCCTAACCAATCCTCCTATCTAGCAGTAGGTGATGATGACACGCATAAGCTCTACGTCGAGGAATCTGGCGCCGAAAATGGTATTCCTGTGCTATTTCTTCATGGGGGGCCTGGTGCGGGCTGCTCGGATCAAGATCGGCGTTTTTTTAACCCTGACAAATATCGGATTATCCTATACGACCAACGCGGCGCAGGCTTGTCTACCCCTCATGCTGAGTTGCGTAATAACACCACCCAGCACTTAATTGGCGATATAGAGAAAATCCGCGAACATTTAGGCATAGAGCAATGGGTGTTGTTTGGTGGTTCATGGGGCTCAACATTAGGCTTGTTGTACGGGCAGGCGTTTCCAGAGCGCGTATTAGGGATGGTATTGAGAGGCATTTTTTTGTGCCGCCCGGCAGATCTTCACTGGTTTTACCAAGAAGGCGCTAGTCACGTTTTTCCTGATTACTGGGAAAGATTTATTGCGCCAATTTATCATGATCAGTCTCACGCGAACCACGGTAATAGTGAGAATAAAGGGCCGGAGGATAAGCACGGCGGTATTGCTTCAAGTAACGCTGGCTCAATGAATCATATACATGAGTATTACCGTTTACTCACGAGTCATAACGAATTAGAAAAAATGCAGGCGGCTAAACAGTGGTCGCTTTGGGAAGGGCGATGCGCAACGCTGCGGCCCAATCCGCAAATCGCACAAGCCTTTAGTCGGCCACGATTAGCCTTGGCTTTAGCGAGGATAGAAGCCCATTATTTTGTCAACCATGCCTTTATTGATGACAATCAAATTATTAGTGCTTGCGAGATACTAGCCGACATTCCTAGTATCATTATCCACGGCCGATACGATATGGTGTGCCCATTAGATAATGCGTATACCTTGCAGAAAAGCTGGCCTAAAGCTCAATTACGTATTATTCGCGATGCAGGGCATTCATCAAAAGAACCGGGTATTGCTGATGCACTGGTGAAAGCGACAGATGAAATGCTGACCTTATTGAGCCGTGAACGCATCGGCTAATTATTTGACGATACTAAATATTAGGCAGAGTATTTTATTATGCAAAGCACCTTATTATGTTGAGTACCTTACATTATATTCATGACCCTATGTGCAGCTGGTGTTGGGGCTTTCGCTCAGCATGGCATGACTTAACATCACGTTTGCTCGAGACATATCCAGAGTTAATTATACGCAATGTGGTGGGTGGTCTTGCGCCGGACTCGGACGAACCTATGCCGATGGAGATGCAGCAAATGCTGCAGTCTGCGTGGCAGCGTATTCAACACACTATTCCTAATACATCATTTAACTATGACTTTTGGCGGATTGGCGAACCGCGTCGCTCAACGTACCCTGCTTGCCGAGCAGTGATTGCCTCGGCACAGCAAGGCACTGACCCAATCCAGAGTCATGTTAATGAGAATGCCATGATTCTAGCCATTCAGCAGGCTTATTATCTGCAGGCAAAAAACCCTTCTAACTCAGATACCTTAGTTGCCTGTGCAGAAAGTATAGGGATAGATGTAGATCTATTTACCCAAGAACTTAATAGCGAAAAAATACAGCAATTATTACTGCAGAATATTATGGAGTCTCAGCATTTAGCGCAATTGTCGGGTGTATCTGGTTTTCCTAGCCTTGTATTGCAATATGTCAGCCAGAGTGATGAACGCTACAATAGTATTTTTATCGACTATAATAATCCGCAAGCGATGTTGGATACTATTCAGCAACACCTGTCGCTTGAGTAGATGAGGCGAAAACGTTTGAAATGAAACATCGTATCAAGCTGAATTGATGGTGCAGATTAAAACGGTTGTTTTTACATTTGTAATACAGCAATAAGACAGGCTAGAATGCCAGTAATTAACCATACAGCTTGCTTGTATAATGGCAGCGATAGCGTAAATTTAAAAAATAGACTAATTAATAAGAGTAAAGGTGGAAGTAATATGAGTGAAGTGCGTAGCGAGCTAAAATATTTGGCCTCTCATGAATGGGCGCGTGTTGAAGAAGACGGCACAGTGACTGTTGGTATTTCCGATAATGCACAATCGAGCTTAGGTGATGTGGTGTACGTTGAGGCGCCTGAAGTGGGTTCTGAAGTGTCAGCGGGTGACCAGGCGGGTGTTGTTGAATCGGTAAAAGCTGCGTCAGATATATATTCGCCAATATCGGGTGTGGTTATTGCGGTTAATGACGTGTTAGAAGATGAGCCTGAAACGGTGAACAGTTCACCTTATGATGACGGTTGGTTTTACAAAGTGAAGCCGTCCAACGTAGATGAGTTAGCTGACGCGCTAGACGCAGATGCCTATTCAGCAACGAT
>JBLHVA010000050.1:0-10085 GCA_047630005.1 Candidatus Endobugula sp.
GAAACTAGCTGTTTTTAGGGTTAGCCAAAGCCCATTGATACAAATCACGCTTTTTGATGCCCGTTACTTTAGCTGCAATAGCGGATGCCGTTTTGACGGGAGTATATTCAAGTAAAATCGTCATTAGCGCCTCAGCCTCAGCACTCACTACGCCTCGCTCTACCACTAACTTATCAACCCCTTTTACCAAGAGAACAAACTCGCCCCTCTGCTGATTGGTATCCTCTTGTATTTGTTGCAACAAAGCTTCCACTGAGCCAGACAGAACCGTTTCAAACGTTTTCGTCAACTCTCTCGCCAGCACCACTTCACGCTCGCCACCCAAGACAACACTTAAATCCTTCAAGCTATCCACGATACGGTGGGGCGATTCATAAAATACGACTGTGCGCGACTCTTCTAGTAGCGGAGTAAATGCCTGACAACGGGAGGATGACTTAGCAGGTAAAAAACCTTCAAAAACAAACTGATTACAAGGTAAGCCTGATATAGACAATGCAGCAATTAACGCACACGAGCCCGGAACCGCTTGCACCACAACACCCTTTTCTCTAGCCACATTGACTAAGTCATAACCCGGATCAGAGATCAAAGGCGTTCCAGCATCTGAAATAAGCGCCACCGATTCGCCCGACAATAATAAAGTGACTATTTTTTGTAAACGCTGCTCATTACTATATTCATGATAAGCAATAAGCGGAGTAGAAACTCCAAAATATTGTAGTAACTTTGAGCTATGACGGGTATCCTCAGCAGCAATAATGTCAACCTTTTTGAGCACATCTAGCGCACGCTGAGAGATGTCACCCAAGTTGCCAATAGGTGTTGCCACTACATAAAGCACACCATAATTAATATCAGACATAACGAAAAGACATCCTAGAGAAAAATAATGCTATTGAAACATATTCCCAGTAATGCCACCCGTATAAAACACATATTTGTTTACGCATTACTGGCAAGTTGCACGCTATTAGTTACTAGCTGTACTACACCAACAATAACAAACTCAATCACAGCTACCGCTGCCAATAACGATACGCCAAGCGAGCTAATGGCCGCAGCCACTCTTTCAAAAAAAGGCACATCGCCAGAGAAAGACCTGCAACTACTTGATATTGCAAAACGTCTCACCCTAATCAATGCTAACACCCAAGCAGAAAGTGTGATTGACGGCATTAACCACAGCGAATTAAGCGACGCTCAATTTATTGACTACACCCTTAATGCCAGCACTATATATTCGCGCAATCAGTCTTTAAAGAAGGCTAAACTATTAATTGCCGACCCTCGTCTCAACGCCGTCCTAGATCAAGCCAGCATCGAAGAACAACAAGAAGTTTATCGTATCAGCGCGACACTCTATCAATCCATAGGCAATATTGGCGCGAGCATACAACAACATATCGCATTGGGCACACTGCTATCCAATATAGATCTAAGCCAAACCAACAACGATGAAATTTGGAATAAAATTTCAGGCCTTAGCTATAGTCAGCTCATTCGCTTATCATCCACTGAAAGCGGTGTGACCTACAGTGGCTGGATAGACCTCGCCAGAACAAGTAACCAATCTCAAGGCAACTTAAACGCACAAAACATTGCCGTTGCCAACTGGCGCATCGAACACCCTAACCATCCAGCTAACGCACACTTACCAAATAACTTACGCTTATTACAAAACCTTATTTCCAGCAGCCCAAAACACATTGCCTTGCTACTACCACTTGAAGGAAAACTAGCGAAGGCTGGCGAAAGTATTCGCGATGGTTTTTTAGCTGCTTACTACAACAACCAGCAAAGCCTTGGTATTACCCCAAGCATAAAACTCTACGACACAAGCACAAGCAACATTCACAACACATACAACCAAGCGGTTAGCAATGGCGCAGAACTAATCATTGGCCCGCTATCAAAAGAAAATGTACGCGCATTACACCAAAAAAATACATTAACAACACCTATACTCGCCTTAAATTATATAGATGAAAAGCAAGGCAACACTCAGACAAAACCTGCGCCTTTTAATGACATGCCGACAACTGACGATGAAACGCTCACGCCTCAACTACAGCAAAACTTTTATCAGTTTGGCTTATCGCTAGAAGATGAGGCAATACAGGTGGCCGAAAGAGCATGGGCCGAAGGGCATCGTCACGCACTCGTCATTTCATCTCCAGCCGACTGGAGTCAACGCTCTACACACGCATTTACTACACGCTGGCAAGCACTAGGGGGGATTATTTCCGACCAAGCGACACTTGATAGCGCAGAAAGCTATGCTGACACAATCAAAAACACCTTACACATAGACCAAAGCAATAAACGCGCATCCGCGCTAAAACGTTTATTTGGTCGAAATTTTGAATTTGAACCTCGACGCAGGCAGGACATTGACATGATCTTTTTGGTCACCCGGTCACAAGAAGGCACACAAATAAAACCCACATTGAATTTTTATTACGCAAGTAATCTGCCTGTATACGCGACGAGCCAACTATATCGCAGCACTAACAACCAAAGTAAGAATATTGATTTAAACAAAATTCGCTTAACCATCATGCCTTGGTTAATTCAACAAGATGTTTCTGAGAAAAAAACTCTTTCCGAAAATGTAACCGTTTCTCCCGGATATGAAAAACTTTACGCCTTAGGCATTGATAGCTTTTTACTTTATTCGCGTTTACAACAGATGTCACAAACGCCATCACAACAATTACACGGTGTAACAGGCCAGCTCAGCATGAGAGAAGGCAACCGCATCTACCGACAACAACTATGGGCAGAAGTCGTTAACGGAGAACTCAAAGAGCTACAGAGTCTTGATTTAACCAACAAATAAACCAGCACATGAAAAGCATGATAAGTAATCAGCATATGCGGAGCATGCCTTGACACAAACTAAAAGGACTTAATACAGTGAAAACAAAAGCGATAGGGACGATCGCCGAAGAAGCTGCCAAAAGCTACTTATGCTCAAACCAGCTTACTTTTATCGAACAAAATTATCATTGCCGTCAAGGTGAGATCGACTTAATCATGAAAGAAAACAAACAGTTAGTGTTTGTTGAAGTGAGGTATCGAAAAAACAAACACTATGGCACAGGCATAGAGAGCATCACCAAAGAAAAACAACGACGTATCATCACAACGGCCCAGTACTACTTACATCAGCACAAATTAACAGAAGCCGTGAGCTGTCGATTTGACATTGTAGGTGTAGAACCTGCGAGAAAAGTTCAGGGGAAAAATAGTACTGGTGAAGAATTCTTTTTCAAGTGGCTAAAGCATGCCTTTTATTAATCCGCTTTTTACATTAACCTTGGCTTATTCGCCCGTTCACGGCACACTTACAACAAACTCCACAACTAGCGTATTACTACATTATGTTTGAAGAACGCATCTATAAAATTTTTCAGTCCAGTGTTGACGCCAAAATACAATGCAGCGAACAGCTATTACCACATATTGTCGATGCAAGCACGACTCTGGTTGAGAGCCTACTAAACGGGAATAAGCTCCTCATATGCGGCAATGGCCCTTCGGCCGCATTAGCACAGCTATTCACCAATAATTTAATTAATCGTTTTGAGAGGGAACGCCCTAGCCTACCAGCCATAACACTAGGATGTGACCTCACTAACGTCACATCCATTGCTTATGAAAGCAGCTTTAATGAAATATTCGCTAAAGAGATACGCGCTCTTGGAAACGAAGGCGACGTCTTAGTTATACTTTCTTCCAGCGGCAATCCATCAAATTTATTACAAGCGATTCAAGCTGCTCACGAAAGAGGAATGCGTGTAGTCACTCTCAGCGGTAGAAATGGCGGCAACCTTTCAGCTTTACTCGACACCGACGACAAAGAGCTTCTCGTACCAATAGACTCCCGCTCCCGAATACACGAAATTCATTTACTTATATTATTTTGCTTATGCGATTTAATCGACGAGCAATTATTCGGCTCAACAGAATAACTTTGATATCGAAACACAGAGGCCCACAATGAACAGCGTAAAACTTACCGTACTATTAACAACGTTATTATGCCTACCAGCATGTACTGCCATACTAGACAAAACAACTAACGGACCCATAGAAACAGATCCAGGGGAGCGATCATTCGGCACCTACCTGGATGATCAACGACTTGAAGTAATTGCTAGTGTAAACATTAACAAAGCCGACCCAGATCTAAGGCTTGCGCATGTCGATGTCACTAGCTTCAACAACATCATCCTATTGACCGGACAAGTACCGACAGAAGAATTAAAAACACTCGCACAACAAACGACTGAACGCATTAACAGTGTTACAAAAGTCTATAACGAACTACAAATTAAAGGCAACACCGCCCTTCTCGTAAGAACAAATGACTCATGGCTCAGCACGAAAGTTAAAGCCGTATTTATTGCGGATGACTTCATTGACAGCTCTAAGGTAAAGATTATCGTCGAAGATGGCGTCATATATTTAATGGGATTACTGACACAAGCTGAAGCCGAGTACGTCACTGAAATCGCTAGCACGATTATAGGAGTACAAGAGGTCGTGAAAGTATTTGAATATGTTCAGTGAATACTTTGACGCATAAAAAAACGGAGCTATAAATTCATAGCCCCGTTTTTTATTTATCTAATTAAAACATTTAATCGACGTAAACTGGCCCCACGCCTATATTCCACATAATGACTGCAGCAACACGCACAACCACCATCATCACCAATCCAATGGTTACCACTGAGCTAGCATACATAAAAGCGCGATCCTTATCGATATTCATCAAAATTGGAATACCTTCATAAATTAGATATACAGCATAGGCACCTGCAATACCTGTAGCAATAGCATTTACCCAAATATCAGGATATAAACCAAATATACCCACCAAAAAGACTGGGGTCGTCACATAAACCGCTAAAGCAGTACCTTCGTAATGTCGCTTTTCTTCGGAATCTTTAACGCCGTATGTCTTAGCCATAAAATTGATAAACTCGCCCAACACAAAAACGCCAAGCAATAACGCTACATACGTTAATCCGCACAACTCTAAAGCACTAGCAGCCGTTAAACGAACAGGATCACCACCAGCCACACTCCAACCAACCTGCGTGACACCGATATAAAAGCAAACGGTAGGAATTAATGCCAAAAGTGGTACATGACTCAAAAACACCTGCCTAAAGGAGTGCTTTTCGTTACGAATTGCTTTCCACTCGCTATCGGGGTGCAACATAATACCAAGGGTATGCTCTAGAAACGCCATTACTCTAACCTCATTGTTTTGTCTATTTACATTATTATTATCTCTACGGACAAGATTAAGTATTGATGACAACGGGAAATATCACCAATAAGAAATAGAAATAAGTATAGAATAGACATTCCAAAAAGGAATAAGGGGGGGGGAACGCTAAACTACTTGACGACTTTCAAACTCGGTCTTTTTTTATTGCCTAACGCAGACTTAGCGCTGGAAGGAGAAGAGATAGCAGGGGGAGGATCGATCTCAGGTTCTATTTCAAAAATCATACCCTGCTGATTCTCTTTGGCATAGATACCCATAATCGCCGCACAAGGGACAAAAATTTCTGTAGGGACACCGCCAAAACGCGCGTTAAACGACAGGTTACCATCACCCATAAAAAAGTCATTTACAGCCGTAGGCGAAATATTTAACACAATTTGGCCGTCAGGATTAACAAAATCCTGAGGCACCAGCGCCCGATCATGGAGCGCATTAACAAGCAGGTAAGGCGTACATTGGTTGTCAATAATCCAATCATATAGTGCACGCACCAAATATGATCGACTAGAGGTCATTGTAGACATAACATATCCCACTTAAAATCGTATTGTAGTTTAAGCTCGCATCTCTCGTTCAAGCTCAGTCAAACTTTCTTGAAACGCTTCTCTTGCAAATAAACGCTCCATATAATCATGCAATGGCTTCGTTTGACGTGTATTCGGAAGCTTCACACCAAAGTGCTCTAGTCGCCATAACACTGGCGCCAAACAACAATCTACAAGCGTAAATTCGTCACTCATGAAAAATGGCTTCTCGGCAAATATTGGCGCAACCGTTGTTAAGCTTTCTTTTAACTCTTTAACAGCAACAGCTACAGCTTCCGGATCATTAGCTGCAACAATTACATCAACTAGCGGCGACCAATCCTTCTCTATTCTATGCATCCAGAGACGACTTTCTGCACGCGTCACTGGATACACAGGCAACAACGGCGGATGAGGAAAACGTTCGTCCAAATACTCCATCATTACTTTTGATTCGTACAATACCAAATCACGATCAAGCAATACCGGTAACGAATTATAAGGGGTGAGTTCAGACACTTCCTCAGTTAACTCAAGAGGATCAATATCCTCCAAGTCGTAAGTTACTCCCTTTTCTGCGAGTACGATTCTAACTCGATGACTGTAATGATCCTGAGCATCAGAAAAATACGTCATTGATGAGCGTTTGGTGACAACACCCATTGATTCACCTCAAATATAGTTGGTTACAAGTAATGGCACATTAATTAACACACCATCAGAAATAAAAACGACTTTCTTACCAATTACACATTTAAGTGTGACAGGCAGGAAAGCCGCGGGATTTTAACACAAAAAGATGTGCTTTAGTGGATACCTTTCCAATACTCACGATTAAGCAAGAAAGTAAAAACAAACAAGACTACCAAGAACAATAAAACAAACATACCTAAACGCTCACGTTCTTGTGCGACAGGCTCACCTAGGTATTCAATAAAATTAACCAAATCATAAATAACAATATCAAATTCATCTGCGCTCATCAGGCCTTTTTTATCACCCTCTATCAAACCACCACAATGCTCATCAATAACCGGCTCACCTAGCGCGTTACGCTCAACCTTACCACGACCGTCTAGCTGAGGACCCGGACCACATGACAACAAACCCTGTAGCTCCATCATGACATGCGGCATACCGACATTAGCAAAAACACGGTTATTAACACCTAGCGGTCGAGACGGGTCACTATAGAAATTACGCAAGTAGGTATACAACCACTCAGGAGAACGCACTCGTGCGACCAATGTTAAATCAGGGGGAGAGGCTCCAAACCATGCTTTAGAGTCTGCCGCACCCATGGCGTTACCCATTAGCGAGCCAATTTTTTCATCACCAAAGATCAATGTATCCCGCATCACATTATGAGGAATACTCAAATCATCGGCAACGCGTTCGTAGCGAGAGTATTGAGCTGTATGGCATGCCAAACAATAATTCATAAACCACTTAGCACCATTCTGCAACGATGCCTTATCCGACAAATCTGCTTGATAGTCATCGCATGGAATAGAACCACAACCAAAAGCACCACCAGCAGCAACCGCCTTGATCGGCAACACGGTCATGATAACGAAGAACAATACACCTAACCACACCAAACCTAATGGCAACCCCTTAGCCTGTGTACGCTCTGGCGTCTTACCAACAGAGTCTTTAGCCGTCAAAATGGGCAACAAAACAGTCAACGCGGTTAACAGCAAGCCAAAAATGCGAACAAACATCGGGACATCGCCACTAGACATTGAAATATTACCCAATATCAGCGCCAAAACAATACACACTAACCAGTTAAGAATGGATTTAACTTTAGGTGACTCGGGATTTGTCCAAATGGGCATGGTAAAAAAGAAGACAAAGTAAAATGTCGTACCCAACTGCGACAACACTGTCCTACCGTCCGTAGGAGATTGCACGCCAAGATAACCCAAAACAACAAAGATTGATGCAAACAAAAGCAGCATAATCTTTGGCATCCAGCCCTTGTAGCGAATTGACCTCACCGGACTCTTATCCAACCAAGGAAGGAAAAACAGAACAATAATAGCCGACCCCATCGCGATAAAACCAAGCAGCTTGGCCGTAAATACACCGCCCAAATCAATGGTCACCGCGCGTAAAATCGCATAAAAAGGTGTAAAATACCAAACCGGCGCAATATGATCCGGTGTTTTCAGATTATTAGCCGCCTCGAAATTAGCATACTCAAGAAAGAAGCCTCCCATCTCTGGCGCAAAGAAGATCACTCCAGCAAAGGCCGCAAGAAACACTGTAATGCCGACTAAATCATGAACGGTGTAAAACGGATGAAACGGGATTCCATCTTTAGGGATGCCATCTTCATCTTTGATTTTTTTAATATCCACGCCATCTGGGTTATTCGAACCCACTTCGTGCAGCGCCAAAATATGCAACACCACTAAAGCCAGAATAACAATGGGCAAGGCTATAACATGCAAGGCAAAGAAACGACTGAGCGTAGCACCGGAAATCAGGTAATCACCACGTATCCACTGAACAAGATCTTCACCCACATAAGGGATTGCACCAAATAGCGACACAATTACTTGCGCCCCCCAGAAAGACATCTGCCCCCAAGGCAACACATAACCGACAAAAGCTTCAGCCATCAAAGCAACATAGATAATCATGCCGAATATCCATATTAATTCACGCGGTGCCTGATAAGAGCCATACAACAACCCACGAAACATATGCAAATAAACAACAAGAAAGAACGCTGACGCACCCGTTGAATGCAGGTAACGAATCAGCCAGCCCCACTCCACGTCACGCATAATGTATTCAACCGAGGCAAATGCACCCTCTGCCGAAGGCTCATAAAACATCACCAACCAAACGCCAGTCAATAACTGGTTAACCAAAACGAGCAAGGCCAAAACACCAAAAAAGTACCAAAAATTAAAGTTTTTTGGAGCATAGTATTTACCCATATGGGTGTCCCATGCGCGAAGAATAGGCAATCGATCATCAATCCAACCTAGCAAACCATTTGCTTTACTCATTATGCTGCACCTCCATCTTCACCGATCACTACTATAGAATCTGTCTCATAAAAGTGGGGGGGAATTTCTAAATTGGTCGGCGCAGGAACACCCTTATAAACCCGACCCGCCAAATCAAATTTTGAACCATGGCAAGGACAAAAGAAGCCCCCCTGCCACGCATCGCCACCTAGGTCTTTCGCACCTACATCAGGACGAAATTTGGGTGCGCACCCTAGATGCGTGCAAACACCTAGCATAATCATATACTCAGGATTAATTGAACGACTGTCTGTTCCCGAAATGTAATCTGGCTGCACTGACTTTTGAGAATCTGGATCGCTAATATCATCAACGACTTTACTAAGACCATCTAAAGCCTCTTGAGTACGACGAATAATGTAAACTGGCTTACCACGCCACTCTTCAGTAATCATCTGACCTGGTGCGATTTTAGAGAGATTAATCGTCACAGGCGCACCCGCCGCTTTTGCTTTAGCACTAGGATTCCACGAACCCACAAATGGCACCAAAAAGCCAACAGCACCCACTGCACCAACCACCGATGTGGCTACGGTCAAAAACTTACGTCGACCTTCGTTCACTACTTCGCCATCACTCATGACGTTACTCTCCCATCACTACTTAAACACTGAAAAGGAAATGCGCTTGATACGCAAAAATAAAGACTACTTTCGTTTATACGTAAAAACAGCAACATTTGATGACACGCTAAAACCATGCGCAAAATAACTCACTTATTATAAATCGGCACATGGTAATGAAATTAGTTCACACTGACAAGAATCGCCACACATTTTGTACGTATTATTGTATTTGAGGCAAAAAAAATGCCCGGATTGCATTTAATCCGAGCATTAATTGAACAAAACGTAAGCTTAACGTTTTGAGAACTGTGGTTTCTTACGCGCTTTACGTAGGCCCACTTTCTTACGCTCTACTTCACGAGCATCTCGAGTAACGTAACCAGCTTTACGCAATGCAGGACGATTTTCTTCATCATATTGCATCAAGGCGCGAGTAAGACCATGACGAATTGCACCCGCCTGACCAAAACTACCACCACCTTTAACGGTTGCGTTGATATCAAATTGTTCTACAGAGCCTAATAGCTCGAGTGGCTGACGTACAATCATACGTGCAACTTCTCGACCAAAATACTCATCTACTGGACGACCATTAATAGTAATGGCACCAGTACCCTTAGTTAGGAATACTCGCGCTGTC
>JBLHVA010000051.1:0-9819 GCA_047630005.1 Candidatus Endobugula sp.
GGCAAATCATTAAAGTAATACCATTCGTGCCCAACTGCATAACATGGGCTGATTAATGACTAATAAACTTTCATGGACGAAAGAAGCATGAGTGGATTATACCCAACGTCCAAGTCAGAACAAAAAGACGCTCAAGCGTATTAGCAAACTAACCATTGATACCCTGCGAAGCTCTTATCATGGTATTGGAAAGCCTGAGCCGCTAAAAAAGAATTTGGCGACCGTTTGGGCTCGTAAAGTTGACGAGTCCAATCTCTTAATTTATACCGTAGATAAGGCGGGGCTAACCGTTATCTCATGTCGTTACCACTATGAAGAACAAGTAATTAACTGACAACAGAAAACACCATAAAGCTCAGCATTAAATATCTACCTATATATTCCATCTCAACTTCACAACGTATTTTACATAGGAATAGTAATGCCAAACCGTCCGCAATTGTCTTTTATAGATCGATTAATTACCGAATCCGATAAAGCCTTGCGCACCTTAGCAACGGGCAATAAAGCCAGTGGGCAAGCATCGCCTGCTCGCGCAGTTTCAGATGGTGAATTAAGTGATGATGAACGTCGACATGCCGCCAGCTTAATGCGTGTCAATCATACTGGCGAGGTGTGCGCGCAAGCGCTGTATCAAGGACAATCTCTCACTGCAAAACTTCCCCATGTTCGCGAAGAAATGGAAGCAGCAGCTAAAGAAGAAGCGGATCATTTACATTGGTGCGATGAACGCTTAAAGCAACTTAATAGTCACAGCAGTGCCCTTAACCCTTTATTTTACGGACTATCATTTAGCATGGGCGCATTAGCGGGAGCCGTCAGCGACAAAGTCAGCTTAGGTTTTGTCGCAGCGACCGAAGATCAAGTGTGTCAGCATCTGGAAAAACATTTAGATCAACTGCCTACTAGTGACCACAAAAGCCGCGCCATTATTGAAAAAATGCTAGAAGACGAGGCACGCCATAAACAATCTGCGCTGGAGGCCGGCGGCAGCCTATTGCCTTCACCTGTTAGATTTGGCATGTCACTTATGTCCAAGGTAATGACGAAAACAGCCTACCATATCTAAAACCAAGCCCAATATGGCAGTTTATACCCTAAGCTACACACATCTCATAACTATGGGTCAGCTCCACCCCAGCGGCTTCCATCATCATCGATGCGGAGCAGTACTTCGTCGCTGATAACTCGACCGCTTTCGCCACTTGCTTTTCTTTTAAATCATGGCCGGTTACCACAAACTGTAAATGTATCTTAGTAAACGGCGATGGCACACCTTCGGCCCTCTCACCACTAAGTTCAACACGGCAATCTGTCACTTGCTGGCGGCCTTTTTTAAGAATACTCATCACATCGAAGCTCGCACAGCCACCAATTCCTATTAGTAACATTTCCATAGGACGAATACCCATATTACGTCCACCATGGTCTGCGGGACCATCCATTACGACACTATGGCCACTACCTGACTCACCCAAGAACATCGCGTTATCCACCCACTTAACCGTTGCTTGCATATATCTGATCCCTACAAATTAAACTCAATGATTATGTCGCACAGATTAGCATAATATCCATTGGATTTAGCAGCATAAGACTGACACTCTATAAAAATTGCTGGTATGATTGACCAATAAATGGCATTTTTGCTGATAACAATAACACTATCGAAAGATACAGGAGTTCAACGTGGTTTCTGCCTTTACGCCACATATCGACAATGTAGCAACATTTCTTAGTCACTGTGATCGCCGAAAATGCGCAGCGAAAAGCATGTTGATTAGCGCTGGAGACAACAGTGAACATTTGTATTACATCATTAGTGGCTCGGTCACGGTTATTGTTGTGGATGATGACGGTCGAGAAATCATTGTTGCCTATTTAAATGAAGGTGACTTTTTCGGTGAAATGGGGTTATTTGATGACAAAAACGAAGAACGTAGTGCTTGGGTAAAAACCAAAACCAGCTGTGAAATAGCAGAGATAGCGTATGAAAAATTTCATGAATTACGCTTGTCTCACCCTGAGTTCATGCTCGCTTTATGCGCTCAAATGGCTCACCGACTACGTAATACCACTCGAAAAGTCAGTGACTTAGCTTTCCTAGATGTCACCGGTCGTGTTGCTGGCGCGCTACTTGATTTAACTCGCGAACCGGATGCTATGACTCACCCAGACGGCATGCAGATCAAAATTACTCGCCAAGAAATTGGCCGTATCGTAGGTTGCTCTAGAGAAATGGTTGGGCGCGTGCTCAAAACACTAGAATTACAAGGACTAGTTTCTGTGTCAGGTAAAACCATGGTGGTTTACGGCACACGCTAACACTCGCGGCACTGATATAGAAACACTGTAAATCTGATAGACGAAAAAACAATATCAATATAGATCAAAATATTATTAATAAGGAAAAAAACACCACTCAGGACTCAAAAAATATCGCATTACTTACTTGGGCTGGAAGCCTATTTTTTGGATTCACACCTGACTTGGTCGTTTATTTGGTAAAAAAAGATGAGGCATATATTCAAAGCTAAGCTAATGAGGCGCTCAATTGGTCAATAACTGCATTATTTGCTTATATCATTGCAGCAATATTAAGCGTGATTACTATTGGCTTTTTATTAATGCCGTTAATCGCTATTTGTCATTTTATTTTTTACATAATTGGCGCTGCAAGCACATCGAAAGGAAAATATTTACGCGTTCCCTTTGCTACCCGCCTAATAAAATAAAGTCTGCACGTAACAATTGACTAATGATACAACTCTTCTTTACTGAGCAAACACTATTGAGTAAAGAAGAGTTCGGCCAATTTCCTCCCAGGATCTTCTGCTCGCATAAAAGCCTCACCCACTAAAAAACTATCCACTTGATGGCTGCGCATCGACTGCACGTGCTCGGCGGTATGAATACCACTTTCGGTTACCACAATTCGATCATCACCAATATGCTCTAACAACTCATAAGTCGCTTCAAGACGTGTGTCAAAAGTGTGTAGGTTGCGATTATTAATACCAATCAACCGGTTCGGAATCGTCAACGCCGTCGCCAGTTCTTCCGCATCATGAACCTCTACCAATACATCCATACCCAAGTTGTGCGCTAAGTCATTAAGATGCGCTAGCTGCTTCGCCGCTAAGGCAGCTACGATTAAGAGAATGCAATCAGCACCCATCGCTTTAGCTTCATAAACTTGATAGTCATCGATAATAAAATCTTTACGAATTACCGGAAGGTCGACCGCTTTACGTACATCAATTAAATATTCATCCGCGCCTTGAAAGAAATCAACATCGGTTAATACCGATAAACATGCAGCACCAGCAGCCGCATAACTTTTTGCGATTTCCGCGGGATAAAATGGATCGCGAATCACACCTTTACTAGGAGAGGCTTTTTTAATTTCTGCAATGACTGCCGACTCTTTAGCCGCCAACTTATCTTCCATTGCACGAACAAAGCCTCGTGCAGCTAATTGTTGCGAGGCTTTTTCACGTAAAGCATCTAGCGATAGCTTTTGACTTCTTTCTGCAATCTCTTGATACTTGCGAGCAATAATTTTTTTAAGCACAGTCGGTGCTGAGTCTGGGGTGGTCATGAGGATTCCTTAAACAACAATTGAAACAGCAATAAATAAAGCGGGCTCTAAAAAAGATTAAATCTTACAGCAATCGCTAAACGCAGCTAAATCTTGAATTTTGGCTTTAGCTAAACCACTACCAATTGCATCTTCGGCCATGCGTACACCTTCTTCTAAGGTATTAGCTATACCTGACACGTATACCGCAGCACCCGCATTCAAAGCAATAATATCAGCCGCTTTTTGGGCGTGTTCACCTTCTTTTTTACCTAGTGCATCTCGAATCAAATTCAAAGATTCTTCTGCAGAACTGACTGACAAACCGGTTAAATTTGTAGTAGATAAACCCAAAGCTTCTGGGCTAATCATATACTCATTTATTTCCCCATCTTTTAACTCTGCAATATAACTAGTGCCTGATAAAGTCAATTCATCTAACCCATCGCTAGCATGAACCACCATCACATGCTCACTGCCTAACCTCTGTAACACTTCCGCCATGGGGCGACATAACGCTTTATCATAAACACCTATCACTTGCCGTTTGACACCGGCAGGATTCGTCATTGGGCCCAGCATATTAAAAATGGTACGCATGGCTAATTCTTTACGAGGACCAATCGCATGCTTCATGGCACTGTGATGCGCGGGAGCAAACATAAACCCCACACCTACCTCTTCAACACAACGAGCCACTTGTTTTGGATCTAGATCTAAATGGATGCCCGCTGCTTCCAATACATCAGCACTACCCGTTGAACTCGAAACAGAGCGATTGCCATGCTTGGCCACCCGGCCGCCACAAGCAGCAACCACAAAAGCCGACGCAGTGGACACATTAAATAAGTTCGCGCCGTCACCACCTGTACCACAGGTATCCACCAAGTGTTCACCCGTAATGGCTACCGGTGTTGCAAGCTCGCGCATCACTTGCGCAGCACCGGTGATTTCATCAACCGTTTCACCTTTCATACGTAGGGCCACTAAAAACCCACCTATCTGTGCCGGTGTCGCCTGCCCTGTCATTATTTCTCGCATCACGCTGGCCATGTCTTGCTGGCTAAGAGATCCTTCGGCTACCACCGCATGTAAGGCTTGTTGAATATTCATTTTTCTCTCTTAAGATTTTTTTAAACATTATTAATTGTTTTTTAATACATTAAAAAACAGTGGCCTTATTTTGAGCGATAGACAGTTAAAAAGTTATCTAGCAGTTGATGGCCGTGCTCCGTCAGAATCGATTCAGGGTGGAATTGAACACCTTCTACCGCTAACTCACGATGTTTAACTCCCATAATTTCATCAATAGATCCATCATCATTTTGTGTCCATGCTGTAATTTCCAAACATTCGGGCAAGCTATTTTTATCAATAACTAAAGAATGATAACGCGTAGCATTAAAAGGACTCGGTAAATTGGTAAACACACCACTATTGCTATGATAAACAGGCGATACTTTGCCGTGCATCACTTTAGACGCTCGCACCGTGCTTCCACCAAACACTTCGCCAATACTTTGATGCCCTAAACAAATACCCAACACTGGGACTTTACCAGAAAAATAATCCACTGCTGCCATCGAGATTCCCGCTTTACTCGGCGTACAGGGCCCCGGAGAGATCACCACATATTCTGGATTATCTTTCGCGATATCCTCAACAGACACTTCATCATTGCGCACCACTTTCACATCAGCTTTTAATTCGCCAAAATATTGCACAACGTTATAAGTGAATGAATCGTAATTATCGACCATGAGCAACATACAATTACCTATTTCCTAACTATTTTTTCGTTAATAGTTTTTTAACCATTTTGAGCTAACGATTACGCGTTATACCATTACAGGATACAATTATTCACTACGACACTTTGGATTGAACTGCCCAATCGACTAACAAGCGTTCACCCACTTTCCAAACCGCGTAAAACAACACACTCACAAACGCGTTCAGTAATAGCATCAATAACTGGAATGCTGCACCCTCTTTTATTGCCATCACACCAAACTGGTTGATCAAATCAACATTGGCTTTAAATAATAAAAATAAATTAATTGAAAAATAACCAAACCCTAAAAAACTGATGGTCATAATACACAACACCGTCACTGGCGAACGCTCTAAATATCGAATAAATGACGACCACATAGACATTTCCTTTTATAGTACTTTATCAACCGCACGAAACAATGCGCGGGCTTTATTCATGGTTTCTTTCCACTCTAAAGCAGGTATCGAATCGGCCACGACCCCTGCTCCAGCTTGCACATACACCTTACCATTCTTAATAATCGCGGTACGAATAGCAATTGCCGTATCCATATTGCCATTCCACGCGAGATACCCAACCGCACCACCATAAATTCCGCGTTTCTCAGCTTCTAATTCATCAATAATTTCCATTGCTCTAATCTTAGGTGCACCGGATAAAGTGCCTGCAGGCAAGGACGCTCGTAATACATCCATTGCAGTTAAACCGTCTTTTAACTGCCCGGTGACATTCGAAGTGATGTGCATAACGTGAGAATAACGCTCTACAATCATTTTCTCAGATAAAGTGACCGTTCCCGTTTTGGCCACGCGGCCTACGTCATTTCGGCCTAGATCAATCAACATTAAGTGCTCTGCGATTTCTTTAGGATCAGCTAATAACTCTTGCTCTAAGGCGAGGTCTTCTGCATCGGTATAGCCACGGCGGCGTGTGCCTGCTATCGGGCGCACAGTCACTTCATTATCCTCTAAGCGTGCCAAAATTTCTGGACTAGAGCCAACAATCTGATGATCGCCTAGATCGACAAAATATAAATACGGCGAAGGATTAATACTTCGCAAAGCCCGGTAGAGATTGATCGGCTCGGCATCAAAGTCCATCGACAAGCGCTGAGACACCACCACCTGCATGGTATCTCCATCCAACACATACTCTTTGATAGTATCAACAGACTTTTCAAAATCTGCTTCGCCAGTATGGGAGATAAACAACTGTTCGGCTCTTTCTTCGGCATGAAGATTAATCGGCGGCAATGAGGCTATTGGCTGCTGTAACTGTTGCCCAAATTCTTCTAAGCGCTGCTCTGCTTTTGCAAACGCCTGATCAATATCTGGGTTCGCCATAATGACAAAATTTAATGTGCCCGATAGATTATCAAAAATGAGAATCTCATCAGAAACCATTAATAAAATATCCGGATGACCTATTACATCTTTATTCACGCCCGCTTTTAACTTAGGCTCGACATAGCGTACACAATCATAAGTAAAGTAACCCACTAAACCGCCGTGAAAACGAGGAAGATAGGGTAATTCTGGAGCTCGGTAACGCTCTTTGAACGATTCTACAAATGCTAAGGCATCATTTACCTGGTGAGTTTCTGTCACTTTTTCATCGACTTCAATCGTAATGGTATCGCCATTAGCTTTTAAAATAGTACGACAAGGCAAGCCGATAATGGAGTAACGCCCCCATTTTTCTCCGCCCTGTACCGACTCGAACAAATAAGAGTACTTTCCTCTCGCCAGTTTTATATAAGCTGACAAAGGCGTTTCTACATCAGCCAAAAACTCTCGCATTACCGGAATACGGTTAAAGCCTTCGGCTGCTAATTGTGAAAAATGTTCAAGATTCATGAGGTAAACACTATTTTTTCAAACGATGAATTAACATCTACGAATGGTTATGCATTGCTACTGCGTACACTGCTCAACTGCTCACGCATCGCGGTAATGGTTTGCTGATAATCTTCTGCGCCAAAAATAGCTGAGCCCGCAACGAAAGTATCTGCTCCTGCTGCCGCGATTTCTGCAATATTATTCACTGTCACGCCGCCATCAATTTCAAGGCGCGTATCCAAACCTAGCTCATCAATCGCCGCTCGTGCTTCGCGCAGTTTGTCCAAGGTGTAGGGAATAAATTTTTGTCCACCAAAACCCGGATTCACTGACATCAATAACAGCATATCCAACTGTGGTAATACATGGCGAATGCCATCTATCGACACCGCCGGGTTCAACACTAACCCAGCCTTGCAGCCTTTTTGCTTAATTAATTGTAAAGAACGATCAACATGACGAGAAGCGTCTGGATGAAATGTAATATAACTCGCACCGGCATCAGCAAACATACCAATCAAATCATCAACTGGGTCGACCATCAAATGCACATCTATTGGCGCGGTGACACCATGTTTGCGTAAAGCACTACACACCATCGGCCCGATCGTTAGATTAGGTACGTAATGGTTATCCATTACGTCAAAATGCACAATATCAGCGCCTGCGGCGAGCACATTATCGACTTCTTCTCCCAAGCAGGCAAAATTAGCCGACAAAATGGACGGAGCAATCATATCTTTTTGCATATAATACCTTTTACTATCATTTCGTTTATTCAGGTGGCCGTAGAACGAACATCGACACAAACAAGCGTTTTGCATCAACACAGCTTAAAGTCCCTATTGTAATTCATAAGTTTATGACAAACCATGTGCTAGGCGTGGTCTACACTGTATATATGTATAAAATATTAACCTTTATTTACCTATTGTTTTTAGGTAGCGTCCTGCTATCGACCGCCTCGTGGGCACAAGAAGCAGCAAACGGTGAAGCGGCAGAGCCTACATCCGTGGATTCTACCGAACCAAAGGATAAAAAAGCACCTATTCGTCTTTCGAGCCGCCTCCCTCGATCAACACTTGCCCTTGATCGAACGAGAAAAATGAAGCTTTTAGAAAACAATCTATATAGCGGCACGCCTTACTGGTTAAATGATGGCAAGGAAGATTTTTTGGTCATATGGCAGGAAGATCGCTCGGGTGACGCACAGGGCGCATTACTGATTCTTCACGCAGAAGGAGAGCACCCATCTTGGCCAAGAACCACTCAACCCCTACATGATTCCTTACCAGAATATGGGTGGGCCACAATGGCTATTCAACTACCAAACCCGGCCTACCAACCCACTCCTTTGCGGACCTTAGCAGCAAAAACTATACCGCCTAAAGAAAATCGCGACATCACCAACAATGATACTGGAGATCAGAAGGAAGAGAAAATCCAGACTAAAAAAGATGAGTCACTTCAGAAAAAACCAGAAAAAACCACCCCCAAGGCACCCATGCTATCATCACAAGACATTGAAACCATCACAGCAAATCGGCTTACTGCCACGCTTAAGTTTTTACATGACAAAGGGCAATTTAATATTGTTTTGATGGGTAGTGGAACAGGTGCTATACGAGGTCACAAACTAATGAAAAGCATTGCGCCCATCATTGAAAACAAGCTATTGCGAAAAAAAATCGAAAAACCTATTAGAGGCTCAATTATATTCAATGCGAGAAACACACTGCCAACAGAGAGCGAGCCTTATACCGATTGGTTTTTTGATACTGAAATCCCTATTCTAGATATTTACCTCGACACTGACTTACGTAATATTAGCGATGCTAAATTACGTAAGGCTTTAGCTAAAAAACAAAAAGTCATTACCCATAAGTCAATTAAACTATCTAATTTATCTTACGAAAAAAGCTGGCAAGAAAACCAATTATCTCGACGGATACGTAGCTTTCTTGTTACCTATGTAAAAGGCATTGAAGTCGACAATGCCAAAATAAAAAAATAACTAAACCATACCATCCATCACAACCACTCTTTCATTATTCCTCCAAGACTGGTCAGTAACAATACACAACCAAATATACGGTAAAACTTTATGCTGTCTGTTGTTAATAAATAATGGTGTAAACGCAAACCAATAATATGCCCTATCGCAGCACAAGGCAGCAACCACAAATGATGCGTCAGCTGCAAATCAACACCATAATAAATGAACGATGTCATTTTAATCGTGACTAAAATAAACCACAAAACAAACAAGCTATCTCGCAACTGCTCTTTACTGACATTTTTTACAAAAACAGCAACAATTAATGGAGCGCCAATCAACGATGTGCCACTAACATAGCCGCCTAACATAAGAAAGCATATATCGAGTATTTTATTATTACTTTGAAATGGCTTATTCAAAATATAAGAAAAAGCATATACGGTAATGATAGAAAAAATAATAACGCTCATGACTTTTGGCGAAAGCGTTAACAAGCCACAGACACCTACCATTTTAGGCACAAACATTATGGCCAAGGCTTTTTTGAGATACCGCCAATCCACACTAGAGTTTATGTTTGAGCTGACATTATTCGCTGCGCGATTTTTTTTCTTATGATTTTGGT
>JBLHVA010000052.1:0-9698 GCA_047630005.1 Candidatus Endobugula sp.
GATGTATTTCATTTTTTTTGTTCCTATAGTTATAGTTATAGTTATAGTTATAGTTAATTATTGTTGTTTGTGCGCTTGCCAGCATAGATTAGCATATTTTTTTCAAAAAGCTAATGCTCTATAAAACAGAGAATCCATGTATACTCAACCATCAATGAATCTGGCGCGTTAAAGAATATCGCTGACATTTAAAAGATATGAAAGTGCCAGAAGCAGATTTACCTATGTTGGCGCGCGACGGTATGAAGCAGGAACGGCTGCTGGTTAACAACCCTCGCACCGTCACTGAAGCCGATACCTTAGTATTTATCAAGCGGCTTATTAAGGCTTTTCCTGAGACTCTTCGTTTAACACACTGACTTGTCGATAGTGGGTGAGTAAGATAACGTAGGTTACAATTTTTTTGCAAACTCAGAGGAAATGAATGTGTTTTTGCACGGTCACGAAGCATATAAAAAAACTTATACACGCTATAAAAGCAGTGCTTTTTATGCCTTTTTTGTATGGTGGGGTAACGCACTACTCTCTATGCTGCCCGAAAAATACTCGCAAAAATTTAAAACAAAAAATCAGTGCCTGATCATTCGTTTTCACGAAGAAGAAATCATGCTGTTTTATAAGGACAGAAATACCCAACACTATATAGAAAGCATAGCCGCAGACAAAGAGGTGGTCAGCCATTATGACTGGAACCATCTAAGAATAAAATACAAGCTGAAAAACTCCACGACAACGCTAGTGTTGGAGCCTGATCAATTACTGCATTACCGACTTCAGCTTCCAAAACAAACTGAAAAAAACCTGGATAGCTTTTTTCGCTATGAAATAGACAGATTAACCCCATTCACTGCTGATGACGTTTATTACGATTACACACTATTACCCTCGAATAAAAATGAGGGAAAAATTAGTGTAGACCTATTTCTCATCAAACAAGAAACAGTGGACAACAGCGTAGACTACTTCGCCTCAAGCGAGCTTAGGTTAGATAGTGTTGATGCTGCAAAAAGCGTATTGACTGATAATGCAAACAACCGCATTGAAACGCTGTCAGTTAATTTTTTGCCTATGGAAAAAAGAGGGGAATCACCCCAGCGCTTCCTATGGATCAATGTAGCCGCAACCATACTCGCCATATGTCTAGTGGTTTTTCCGCAGCAATACAGCTTAAAAAGCAAGCAAGAACAAATCAAAGAAAAGCAACTGCACCTAGCTTCACAACAACCGAGTATTAGCAACATTATTGCGTTAAAAGAGCAGTTGGCCAGTATCAAAGAATCTGTCAATTTTGTCATGAAAAAAAAATTAAACTCCCCCTCTCCTTCGAAAATACTTGATAAGATCACCCAAATACTGCCTGATCATAGTTATGTAAAAGACTTAACCATTAATAAAGACAGCCTGATCATCAGCGGCCTATCTCATTCAGCATCCAATCTCATTCCGCTACTAGACAAGGCAACGTGGTTTGATGAGGTCAGTCTCAGGGAACCTATCACCATTGACCGGGAATCTCAAAAGGAACGTTACAGCATAAAAATGAAAACACGTTTGAAGCTACTGAATAATTCCGAGGAATTAGCGCCGATACTGTCATCCAATTCACACGATAGCATTAACGAAAATTCCTCACTCTCTACCAATGAAGAAGACGTAGAAAGTCTAGATAATACTGTGGGAGACATTTGATATGTTATACCCACTTATCCCGTCCAATAAACCCACGTCAAACGAACAAATATTAGCGGTATTCATACTACTGATATTTATCACTACCATCGCGTATCTAGGCTATCGTTTATTAGTTGTGCCCCATATCAACCTCAACCAAGAAGTAGAAACCTTAAACGCTCGGGAACAAAGCTTGAATCGAAGTTTAGGCCAGAATGAGGCTTTAGAACTAGAAATACAGGAGTGGAAGGCATTATTGAACAAGGATAGCAACGTTTTACTTAACGAACGACAGGTAAACTTAGCTAGTGCGGCACTACAGAACAAAATAGCGAGTATAGTTCAATCCTACAACACGGATGAGTCGACGTGCAACATACAAAGACAAGGGTTAAATTCGAAAAATGAAGATAGTTTTATTCGTATTATCGTTACTATCAATATGAGTTGCTCATTAGAAAAACTACAAGCTGTTTTTTATGACATAGAGCAAAACAATCCTATACTGATACTTGACAACATTAACATCAAGAGCAGAGGACGGGGCCAGAGGAGCGAAAGTCAGCTAAACATTACTTTTGATGCAGCAGGCTTTATTGAAAATATTGACACAGAACGAGCTCCAAAAAACCAAAATCTAAGCGAAAGACCATGAATTTCTGTATAGTCTACAAGTACTTTTTAGCGATATTATGTGCAGCCTATCTTGCCTTTTTAATGATAGATCATCAATTAACAAAAGACAGACATAACAACTTTCCATTAGCGACTATTGTAGAGACTGATACTGACAAAACATTAATCCAAATAACAGCAGTGACATTACCCTCTCTACTCTCATTGAGCGAGGTAACAAAAAGATCTCTGTTTTCTAGTGATCGTCGGCCAATAGTAGAGGATGTGAGCCCTACACAAACAAACGAATCAACAATGCAAGCGCAATTTGAAGAGGATATAAGGATAGAAGTGACGGGCATCGTTATGTCAGGTGACAAGAAAATGGCCATTATTCGTGATTTAAACAACAACAAAGAGAAAACGTTATTTATTGGCAATGATATTGATAAAGACAGCAAAAGATGGGCGCTTGAAAAAGTAGCGCAAAAGGAAATTTCTCTCAAAAATAAAATCAATAAAGAAGATAAAGAACTGCTTATTAACGAACCCTCTACTTACTATAATATAGAAAAACAATCATTGAAAATACAGTAAAGATGCAACGCTTTATTGGTCAACACCTTAACTGGACATGTTTATAATGAAATCAATTCCACTCTATGCAGTAAAACTCTGCGCACTTTTACTGGTTTCCTGCTCGGCTCCATCACCAAAAATAGACCCACTTCCAATCGACAGTGCTCAGGTCAGCCCTAATACTCAAATACCCGCCACTACCCGTATAACGGTAGACGGTATAACGGCAGAAAATAAAAAATCGCCCGATAATGAGGGTGCAAACGGCACAGAGCTGTCAACAAACACGCAAAAAAACAGAGCCACGTTCTACCGAGGTGATGGGAAATTATTTAATCAACAATTAGCGGCCAAGCGAGACAAAAACGTCAACACGGGTGAAGGGGATATTAGCTTACAGTTTAATCAAACAGATATTTCAGAAGTTGTACGCACCATTTTTGGCGAGTTACTGAATGAGACCTACATTATTTCTCCTAATGTACAAGGAAAAATTACCTTTTCGACAGCCAAGCCCATCAACAAAGATCAACTAATATACACGCTGGAAACCTTACTGAACTGGAATGCCCTCGCACTTATTTTTCGCGAAGGGATATACCACATTATCCCTATACAAGAAGCTATTATGGGCAATATAACGCCCAGTACCGGCGCGCTACCTCAAACGCCTAGTTATGAAGTACAAATTATCCCGTTACAATACATTACTGCCAGTCAACTAGTCGAATTGCTCAGGCCATTCCTTAAACCCAACGCCCTTATTCATACTGATGATGCTCGTCGAATGATTATGCTGGCGGGCTCACCTGATCAGTTACGTAACTATCTTAATACCATTAAAATATTTGATGTTAATTGGCTAAAAGGAATGTCTGTCGGTATATTCTCTCTTGAGGTCACGGATCCCAATACAATGATCCAAGAGATTAATCAGTTACTCAATATTGATAACAGCCCTATGCGTCAACAAATTCGTCTCATGCCCATGGAAAGAATTAACTCGATTGTGGCGGTCACCGCCCAACCCGAATATCTTCAGACTATACAACAATGGGTGGAACGACTAGATCAACAGGTCAGCAAGATTAAAGGCCAGAATTTATACGTCTATAATGTTGAAAATGTGGATGCTGACAAGCTCACGGGGACGTTAAATAGTATATTTGACGACCAAAGTGGCACCGCGTCAACTCAAAACAATACTAATCGCAGGCTCCCCCCTGCGAGCAACGTAACGCCTGGAATGGATATGGTAAGGATTACTAGAGACGGAACACAAGCCATCAATAGTCCGAGCGGTAACGATAACGAGGTGAGTCTGGCGGTCCTCAGTCAAGGAGATATTAGCTTTACCGCCATTGCAGAAAATAATTCATTATTAATAAAAGCCAGCCCCACGCAATACCGCACCATTCTCAATGCCATCAAACAATTAGATGTTATGCCGCTACAAGTGTTGATAGAAGCCAATATCCTTGAAGTCACACTCAGCGATGGCCTAAGCTATGGCGTTGAGTGGTTTCTAAACAATGCCACTGAGGGCTTTACCAGCAGCAATAATGCCGAAGGTAATGGCTTTCTGAGCCTTGGTACCGCAGGCTTATCTTATCGAATTGCCAATGACCGAATTGGCGCGGCCATCTCGGCGCTTAAAACCAGCGGGAAAACTAAAGTGCTATCTTCCCCTACGCTGTGGGCATTAAACAACGAAGCCGCATCTATCACCGTAGGCACTCAGATTCCCGTGAACACCACCAGCATTAACACGAGTGGCAGTGGTGACACCATCACCAGCGAAGTACAATTTCGTGACACGGGGGTTATATTAAATGTTACCCCTCGTATTAATCCAGGCGGTTTAGTGTTTTTAGATGTATCACAAAATATTAGCACCCCTACAGGTGGAGCCGACAGTAACGGTAACGTGTCTATTTCTCAACGAGAAATATCAACCAAGGTCGCTGTTGATAGCGGTCAAACCGTACTACTGGGCGGATTAATTTCCGAAACTCAAGTCAAGAGTCGCCAAGGCGTGCCGCTACTGTCAGACATACCGATCTTAGGCCATCTATTTAGCAGTAATAGCACAGACACCATAAAAACAGAAATTATTGTTTCTATAAAGCCAACCGTTATTAACAGTAAAGGCGAGTTTGATGCGTTAACAGAAGAGTACAGACGACGCTTTAAACATATCAACCCCATAATCGATAATCAGGCAACCCAAAAGGATAGTAAACTTAACCAGCGATCCACCCAGTAGCATTTACATGAATACAAGAGTAATACTGGTGTGATATGAAACAAGCTTCGTCAACCCAATGTGGTTTTACACTGCTGGAAATATTAATCAGCTTTTCATTAATCGCTGTCATACTCGTTATGATGCATGGAGGCATACAATTAAACCTCAAAATATCAGGTAAAGGCCAGGAACGTATTGATGCCAATAGCCAAGTGCGCAGCGTGCGAGCTTTTCTACAAAAACAACTTCAAGGAACTCTGGCTCTGGCTCTGAACGATAACACAGACGATCATCGCATCCGTTATTTCAAAGGAAGTTCGGATAAGATGCAATTTGTTGGCACTATGCCAGGTTACCTCAAACGAAAAGGCCTTTATAAGAAAACGCTTGCAATAAAAACCGAGAATGGTGTTTCTATACTGGTACTTAGCTACACGCCCGTCAATTTGCTGGATGATTCGACCCTTCCAGAGCAGGTCATTTTATTAAGCGGCATAAACGACTTACAGTTTGCATACCGTACAAGAAATGACGAAGATCGGCTGCAACCGTGGCAAGAAGAGTGGGACCTACCCTTGTTGATACCCGAATTAATACGGATAAAACTATCCTTTATTCAACCCGATGCGCGTCTTTGGCCACTATTTGTTAGCTCGCCGTATCAGACAATAACGGATTAACCATGAAGACATCCCAAAACATATACACAAACAAGAATACCCATTATTGTTATGTAAAGCAGAAAGGAATCGCTCTACTGATCGTGCTTTGGATGAGTATTTTATTAACCTCGATAGTGTCTGGTTTCGCTTATTATAGTCAAATAGAGGGTTTGCTTACCCGTCGCTCGGTGGATCGTTTAACCGCTACAGAAGCGGTAAAGGCAGGGCTAGCACTTACTGTCTACCAACTCAAATACGCGAGTGAAGAACAGCCTGTCTGGGCAGATGGCCGCCCTTATTCCATCAACTTTGATGATGTAAAACTCACTATTCGTATTCAGGATGAGGGCGGTAAACTTTCTATTAATGGTGCCTCTGCTGAACTTTGGACATCTTTATTTGTATCCGTTGGTGTTGATAACGATAAAGCCAATGAGCTGGCCGATGCTATTCTTGACTTTCGCGACTCCGATTCTGAGTATCGTTTATTGGGTGCAGAAGTCGACGATTACGCACAAGCAGGACTTTTGGCAGGCCCCAAAAACGATAATATTATTGCCACGGAAGAATTGCTTCAGGTCTATGGCTTGGATTACGATATATTCAAACAAATACAATATGCTGTCAGCCCATATACTTTCAGAGCAGAGCCTGACTGGCGAGTCGGTCCTGCCACTATACTGAACATGCTGCCCGACATGAATGAAGCGTTTATCTCGACCTATTTGGCGGCCAGATCAACAGAAACATCGACAACAAACGCACTACCTTCATGGCCTGATGGAAGACAACTTTTTATCCATTCTGGTGACGGCCCCATTTATACTATAGATATTAAAGCAACCTTAAGTAACAACTCGACGCATCACTTTATAATAACCATAAATACCCAAAGCGAGACTTTTTTTGCAATAAAATCTTGGCAAGAAAAAACAGCCGCATCACACGATCCAGTGTTGGAGTAAAATTGAGGGAAAAATTTCCGTGAATACAACGTAATCATGCGAGCCGAAAAGCATCTGTGTCCGCAAGGAGAAATATTTTTCAGCCGAGTTTTTATCAATCTTTTTGAAAAACAAGTAGCGTAAAATCTCGCCGTTTAGGGCGAGGATCAGCCGCCTTAAAGCACATTAGTACGTGTGTTTTGTTGCTCGATGTACTGTCTAACAATCTCGATTGGCGCACCACCACAAGATCCCGCAAAGTAGCTAGGACTCCATAGAGCACTTTTGTAGTAGTGATTTTTCAGTTCTGGATGAAGTTGTTTCAATCTTCGGCTCGATACGCCTTTAAGGCTATTGACCAACTTGGCTATCGCCACTTTCGGCGGATATTCCACCAGCAAATGCACATGATCACCTTCACCGTCGAATTCGACTAGCCCAGATTCGAAATCGAGGCAAACGTCTCTCAGTAGTTTTTTTAGTGTATCTAGCGACTCTTTCGAGAAGATTTTCCGACGATACTTCGACACAAAGACCAAATGCACATGCATTTTAAAAACACAGTGTCTACCAGTACGAATACCGTTTGAGTTAGTTATAGACCAATTGTATAATATTTCCATGTTAATACTCTAGGCATACAAATACAAACTAAAGACCACCCCAGACATTGAGCAAAAATGTGCAGTAATGGCGGGTTGTTGTCGTTTGGTTTGGAACAAAGCACTTGCGCTCAATTTGTCTCGTCTTGAACATAAACAATCCATCCTATGGTACAACGAGGTGGCTTATTGGCTTACATTCTGGAAGTCCACGGATGACCTTTCGTTTCTTAAGGAATGTCATTCTCAGCCCTTGCAGCAGACGCTTAAAAATCTCGATAAAGCCTTCAAGGATGCTTTCGACAAAATAAAACAAAAGAATCCCAAAATTTAAACGCAAGGGGCAGCACGATAGTTTTCGCTATCCTCAAGGTTTTAAGATTGAAAACAACCGTATACTTTTACCAAAAATTGGCTGGGTCAGTTTTTTCAATAGCCGAAACATTGAAGGCACTCCGAAAAATGTGACGGTCACACGTGAAGCCAATGGTTGGCACATCTCGATTCAGGTCGAAATAGAAGTAGAAGCGCCACAACATCCATCGACTACAGTGATAGGTGTGGATCGCGGCATTGCGGTGTTAGCCGCGCTGTCCGACATACGAACCAGCCAACAGCTACCGCAAACACCAAGAGCAATTGGCGATAGCTCAACGACAATTAAAAAACAAAACCAAATTTTCAGAGAACTGGAAAAGACAGCAACGGAAAATTGCGAAGATTCACCACAAAGCTTCCAATTGCCGAAAAGACAGACTTCATTGGATTTCCAATCGCATCAGCAAAAACCACGCGATGATTGTATTGGAAGATTTAAAAGTCAGTAACATGTCCCGATCGGCAAAGGGCACACAAGAAGCACCGGGGGAAAACGTCAAGGCTAAGGCGGGTTTAAATAAATCGATACTGGATCAGGGATGGTCGATGTTTGCCACAATGCTGGAATACAAGTAGCTCTGGCGCGGTGGTGAAGTGGTCTATGTGCCCGCTCACCATACGAGTCAGACTTGCCCTAGCTGTGATCATGTCGATAAAGAAAATCGCAAAAGCCAAGCCCACTTTGAATGTGTGGCGTGTGGCTACCAAAACAATGCGGATGTGGTTGGTGCGATCAAGCAAAAATGAACATGACACATTACCTATTCCACTATACAGATTAACTTATAACATTAGCCAAGGCTCAGACAATACCATGTTCAACTCCCAAAATAGCTCGGACTTTACTTACGCCACATTATTTAATGCACTCATCGAAAGAAAAGCGCTGGCCGCTAAAGATATACCTTCTGCCAAACGCTTGCTGCAAGAAGATCCCAACAATTTAATACATATGCTCGTATCCCTAGGCTGGATATCTGAACAGCAATTAGCAGACATTATTGCTCAGCACACGGGATATGCAATAATCCAAGATACTGACTACCCGACACTTCCAGAACAAGGTCTACCCATTGCATTGCGGTTTATTCAAGAACAGCAGATTATTCCTTACTACACTGCTAATAATGAACTTATTGTCGTAATGAACGATCCGCTCAATCAAGAAACTATTAGTGCATTACACTTTCTATTTGAACACCCACCTACTATTAAAATAGGCATTGCCTCATTAATTACTCAAGCGATTACTCTAGTCTATTCACCCAACAGTGAAGGAGACGATAACAGCGATATTGATACCATTAATGAACCAACAGAAGATGATATTGAACACCTAAAAGATCTCGCCTCAGAGGCACCCGTTATACAATTTGTGAACAAGACCATACAACAAGCTGCCGAACAAAAAGCGTCTGATATTCACTTTGAGCCCAAAGAACAATCATTAACTATTCGCTATCGCGTAGATGGTATTTTAAACGCAGAAAAAGCACCCGCCAACTGTCCGAGTGCAGCCATTCTTAGCCGCATAAAAATTATGGCTAAGCTCGATATAGCAGAAAGGCGTCTGCCCCAAGATGGTCGAATTATGACGCGATCTCAAGGTAAAACACTGGATATTCGAGTCTCAACATTACCCACCATACATGGTGAAAGTATTGTCATGCGTATACTTAATCGTGAAGATTTAGAACTTAACTTCGACACCTTAGGCTTCTCATCCGACACACTGAATAGTTTTATGAGTACACTCAGCATCCCTCATGGCATTATTTTGGTGACAGGCCCGACGGGTAGCGGAAAATCGACTACGTTATATACTGCACTGGCTCATCTCAATACGCCTAAGGTAAAAATCATTACCGTAGAAGATCCTGTCGAATACCAACTCGATGGTATCAACCAAGTGCCTGTCAAAGCACAAATTGGATTAGACTTTGCTCATTGCCTCCGCTCGATTGTTCGACAAGATCCCGACATTATTATGATTGGTGAG
>JBLHVA010000053.1:0-9614 GCA_047630005.1 Candidatus Endobugula sp.
ACGACATGAGAAGCGCCTTAAGTCGCGGCTGGGTAGGCTAGATCAGCACACTTTGTTTGATAACGACATGGTAGCCCATTGTGCGGATCACTATCGGTCTTTACGTAAAAAAGGCATCATTATTAGGAAAACCGCTGATGTCATTATCGCTACCTTCTGTATTCAAAACTACATCCCATTACTCTACACCGACAAAGACTTCGACCCTTTTGTAAAATATCTCAAGCTAAAAACGGTTGCTCTAGATAATACGAAAAGGAATTAACTTTCTTCATTGTGTTGTTGCGTATATAAATCCCGCAAAAACCCCGGCGCTAAGTCCGCACCATTTGGCCATACAACGGTTCTAATTCAGGGTCGACCGAGACTTCTTTGAATACCTCGAGCTTTTTTAGTGGTTCAAAGATGACACCATTGAGACTGTTGGCAAGGTTTATTTCTCCTGCAGCGCCGTCGTCAAATGAGCCCCAGATTCTAAATGCTTCTACGTGATGTGCAGACGCTGTATGTAGCATGACATTATTCCAGTGGCGCAATAGCGTTCAGAGGTTCGCCTCTTCGCGCTCGTTCCCAGTTATCTAGCAGTTCATTTTGATGTTGTTGCATTCACTCTTGAAAAATTATCTTGCTCTTGCGGGCAGCTCTCCTTCGATAACGTCGTCGTTAAAATTGAAGGTGGCTGCATAACCTGCATGTTATGCATGAATGTGTGGAGGGTTGTGATCGTTAAAATACATGATGATAAGGATTCCATAAAAGCGACTAATGACTGGCATATTCGATCTTGAATTGCTGTTTTCGTATTAAAGCGGTATTAGGTTGTCGCATTTCTTAGCTATTGAAAAGTTTACTTTATCTTTTGACCGCTTTTACCCGCCAATTAAAAAGACTTGTAAAGTCATTAATAAGTCTTTTTAATTTGTGCAATTAAGCTATTTACTTAATCAATAAGTTTAGTTCGATAATTTAATCCAATAAAGATAAATCACATGCTGCACCCTTGCCCGCCCACTGACACAGTGGGAGACGTAGAGCCGCGTTAGCATTTTCGGTGTGATTTTGTCGCAGTTACAAATAAAGACTATGGCATTGGCGAAATAGATTTCTTTCGGTGATGTGTTGCTTGGACAGATAGCGATTAAGAGAAAATATTGCTCATATGTCTTGGCGCTTGTGTGTCTATAAATTGCTTAAATGCAACCGCTGCTGGGCTAAGGACTTTCGTGCTTAAGTGAAGAATATACCAGTCGCGCATGATAGGCATGGTGTCGATATCCAATACGCTCAACAGTTTGATGGTCTTTTCCAAGTGAATGGTGTGAGCAGAAATAATCGCCAAGCCCATACCGGCCATAACGCCTTGTTTTATCGATTCGTTATTGGTGAACTCGTGTAGCTTAGGCGGATTAACATTATATTCGGTGAAAAAGTTATCTAATAGCAAGCGCGTACCAGAACCGTTTTCACGAACTAAAAAAGTCTCTCCTTTTAAATGGTTAGGGTTTATTAACTGTTGCTTAGCCAAATAGTGTGATTTAGGCGCAATAATTACATAGGGATGATCGAAAAATCTTTCCGCGATGACAGATACTCGTCTTGGGCTTCTTCCCATAATGGCTAAATCAATTTCGTTAGCCTCTAATTTATTAATGATATCTCGTCGATTAGCAATTACTACATCTAGCTCAATTTCGGGATACTGTTTATTGAATTCACACGTTAGCCGTGGCGAAAAGTATTGTGTAGTCGTCACCATGCCCACTTTCACTTGTCCGTGGCGGGCGCCTTTAATAGCATCTAGCTCTTCACCGGCTTCACGAATGGTTTGAGTGATTTGCCGCACGTAGGGAAGTAAGGTTTTTCCTGCAGAGGTGAGCTTTAGCTCTCGCCCACTTTTAACGAATAAGTCAATTTGTGCCATTTCAGCCAAACGTTTCATTTGCATGGATACCGCGGGCTGCGTGAGATAAAGGGATTCGGCCGCACGGGCATAGCTTTCGTGTTCGGCAGCAACCATGAATATCTGCAATTGTCGCAGAGTGGCATTTCGTAAGGTATCTCTAGTATTAACTTTCATATCGTTACATTTTCTATATTGGCGTAAGTTAAGTTGTTCGTCATACCGAGCGGTTGTGCTGGGCATTCATTGTAATGTTGCTCAAAAAAACATCAGGGCAATTTTGGCGACAGCTTAACACTTAAATAATCATGATGTATAGCGTGTTGAAAATAAATTATATTTATATGACTATAGCTGCACGAAACAGAAAACAGATAACGGTGAATACAATGAGCTCAGCCATCAATACCCATAAGAACTACGACAATACCCATGTAAGCAATACGGTAAAGATCACTATTATTATTGGTGTGATTGGTGCTGACTGCCATGCAGTAGGTAATAAAATTCTTGCTAACGTATTGGGTCGCTTAGGGTTTAACGTAGTTAACTTAGGCGTGATGGTGACGCAAGCTGAATATATTGATGCCGCTATCGAGCATGGTGCACAAGCTATCTTGGTTTCTTCCATCTATGGTCACGGTGAGATTGACTGCAAAGGCATGCGCGAACGATGTGATGAGCGCGGCGTTAGCGACATGATCTTATATGTGGGTGGCAACTTGGTGATTGGTAAAAAAGACTTTGCCGACATAAAAGTGTTGTTCACCGAAATGGGTTACGACCGTGTATTTGCCCCAAGTGACGATTTAGAAGAAGTGGCAGATTTTTTAACTATGGATGTTGAAAACAAACAGTCTGCTAATCAGCAATGGGTTGTGGCATAAGTCGTTTTATAATTTTTTTCACTACCGTCCCATTAACGTAATGTCGTCATGCTGGGTTTGACCCGGCATCCAGTAAGCTATTGAAATCAATGGATTCCGGATAAGCAAAAAACACTTTCCGGAATGACGGGGTTTCTTTTTGATTTTCATGTCGTTTACTTACCATTACACCGCTTGTTTAGGATTCACGTAGCCTATAGCTAACTGAGCCGAAGTTAACGGGACAGCAGTGAATTTTTTTCGCTAGTGTTTATGTCTTAGTTTTATCTTGTTTTATTTACGCTTTGTTCTCCATGTCCAAGCCATTTCATTCAAGTTTTTACTCGTCACTATTTTACTATCAACTTAATTCTTTAACTTTTAATTACATCACCTAAAGAAGTCATTTGTGGAAATACAGAATAAAAAATTAGATAAAAAATCATTGCTCGAAGAGCGTAAAGCCGTTTTACAGCAATGGCCTACGGGTGATGCGGTCGATTTAGATGAGGCCATGCGCTATCAGCGTGATATTCCTGAGAGTAAGCGTTTTTCTTCGGCATTAGCTCGCGCAGAAACTAACAAAAAAACGTTATTACAGCCTCGTGCTGGTGTTGCCTTATTAAACGAACAAATTACGTTGTTGCAACATTTACAAAACTCTTGTGATTTATTGCCCACCACCATCGATGCCTACACTCGACTTAATCGTTACGATGAAGCGCAAGTAGGCATTGATCGCTCGATAAAAGCGGGTACATCGTTACTGAATGGTTTTCCAGCAGTGAATCACGGTGTGAAAGCGTGTCGTGAACTAGTTGAATCAGTGAACAAACCGATTGAGGTTCGCCATGGAACGCCCGACGCCCGATTACTAACCGAAATCACCATGGCGTCTGGTTTTACCAGTAACGAAGGCGGTGGTATTTCTTACAATATTCCTTATTCAAAGCGAGTGTCTCTAGAAAAATCGATTCGCGATTGGCAGTATTGTGACCGTATTGTCGGTTTATATGCGGAAGAAGGCATCATTATTAACCGCGAACCCTTTGGGCCATTAACCGGCACTTTGGTTCCACCATTTGTTTCCCATTGTGTTGCCCTTATTGAAGGCATGTTGGCGTTAGAGCAGGGGGTGAAATGCGTTACCCTGGGGTACGGTCAGGCAGGTAATTTAATTCAAGATATTGCGGCTATTCACTCCTTACGCGATCTTGCTCACGAATATTTTCAAGCGGCAGGCTTTGACGATTATAAGCTCAGTACTGTATTCCATCAGTGGATGGGTGGCTTTCCTGAAAACGAAGCGCAGGCGTATTCGGTGATTAGCTTAGGGGCAACGGCAGCCGCTTTGGCGGGTGCAACTAAAGTGATTGTGAAAACCCCTCACGAAGCCGCAGGCGTACCTACTAAAGAGGCCAATAAGCAAGGCCTAGAAACCACGGGCCAAATTATTAATATGGTCAGCGATCAAAAAATGATGCCAAGTCCATCACTCACGCAAGAAATAGAATTAATTAAGCGCGAAGTGCGAGCGGTTATGTCGAAGGTGTTTGAATTGGGTGATGGCGATATCGCGCGTGGCGCGGTGGCAGCATTTAAGACTGGAGTGATGGATATTCCCTTTGCGCCAGCTGATTGCAACTCCGGTATTTTAATGCCTGTGCGCGACAACAATGGCGCGGTACGGGTGCTGGAAAAAGGCGCTACGCCATTGCCTGACGATGTGCTGGCCTTTCATCATGATTGCATGACAGAGCGTGCAAAAGTAGAAGGGCGAGAAGTGTCATTCCAAATGGTGATTGATGATGTGAATGCCATTGCTCAAGGTAAGCTAGTAGGGCGACCTAAGGCCCCCGTTTTACGGGCGCTTTAAAGTGATCACGTAAAGAATAAGATAGACATTCGCTACAAAAATAATTTATCACAGTTAAAAAGAGATGCCCATGAAAATAATTGATGTTTTATTTGTTGCCGGTCATTCTGCTTTTTATTTTGATGACCAGCAAGCCATTAAACAAGGCGCGCGGCAAGACGGTTTTGTTTATACCGGTACGGCGTTAACGGAGGGGTTTGATTCTATTCGCCAACCCGGAGAAGCTATTTCTATTCTCCTGATACTAGAAAATAATCATGTGGCAAAAGGGGATTGTGTCGCCGTACAGTATTCTGGTACGGGTGGCCGTGATCCATTGTTTACGGCTAAATATTTTGTCCCTTTTTTAGAAAAAAATATTAAACCTTTATTAATAAATCTTGATGTGTCTGCATTTTTAGCCAACTCACGATTGTTCGACAAGCTAGTTGTTGATGGTAAACCCTTGCATACCGCGATTCGTTACGGTGTTTCGCAAGCGTTGTTAGCGGCAACCGCTAGTGTGAAAGCCTGCCTGCCTTTACAGGTGATTACCGAAGAATATAAATTGCCGGTGATTGCCAAGCCAGTATCTATTTTTGGCCAGAGTGGCGATGATCGTTACAATGCAGTAGATAAAATGGTACTTAAAAAAGTTGATGCCTTGCCTCACGCATTGATTAATAACATTCCTGACAAGTTAGGTGAAAAAGGCGAGAAGTTAGAAGAGTATGTGCAGTGGCTTAAACAACGTATTGCGGCGGTAAGAGTTGATGCTGCATATTCGCCCGATTTACATATAGATGTATACGGAACTCTCGGCATTATTTTTGTTAACGATCATAAATCGATAGCAGAGTATATTCACCGCTTGCAATCCATCGCAACGCCTTTTGCCTTGTATATCGAAGGGCCTGTAGATCTGGGTAATAGAGCATTACAAATTGATGGCCTTAAACAGATCAAAAACCATTTAACTGACTTGCAGTCAACCGCAAAAATAGTCGCCGACGAATGGTGTAACACCTACGAAGATATAGTAGCGTTTGTAGATGCGCGTTGTTGTGACATGGTGCAAATTAAAACGCCAGACTTAGGCGCAATACACAATACCGTAGAAGCCGTATTGTATTGTAAGCAAAACGGTGTAGAAGCCTATCAGGGTGGCACCTGTAATGAAACCGACGTGTCAGCTAGAGCATGTGTGCATCTAGCGTTGGCTACTCGGCCACAAAGAATGTTAGCAAAGCCCGGTATGGGATTCGATGAGGGGATGATGATTGTGTATAACGAAATGCAAGCCAGTGTTGCGCAGTTGCAACAACAAGAGTTTAAAAAACCAGTAGAAAAAAGAGTTGGAATAAATGATGTAACCGAAAGCCAAAAAAAAACGGTTAATGAAAAAGATGAAATGAAAGTAAAGTCGAAAAAACGATCTAGGCATGTTGCACAATATTATTAAGTTTGTGAATAAGTTAGCGGATAGAGAAATAAATGAGTACACAAGTGAAACCGTTTAATGGTTTGTTAGTGGTGTCAATCGAGCAGGCAGTGGCTGCACCATTATGCGCATGCCAATTAGCCGAAGGCGGCGCAAGAGTTATTAAAATAGAGCGTGCTGAAGGTGATTTTGCACGTAATTATGACACTGCCGTGAATGGTGAGTCGTCTTATTTTGTCTGGGCGAATCACGGTAAAGAATCTTTAACGCTAAATTTTAAAGAGCAAGACGATGCAGCCTTATTGCATAAGCTGTTAGCCAAAGCGGATATCTTTATTCAAAATCTAGCGCCTGGTGCCTGCGAACGTGCTGGCTTTGGTTCGGCAGAGTTACGTGAACAATATCACCGGTTAATTACCTGCGATATCAGCGGCTACGGCGACGAAGGCGCGTACCGTGACATGAAAGCTTATGATTTTTTAGTGCAATGTGAAAGTGGTCTTGTTGCCATTAATGGTTCGCCAGAAGGCTATGGCCGTATTGGCGTTTCTGTTTGTGATATTGGTGCGGGCATGAATGCGTTAATAGGTATTCAAAATGCATTGCTCGTGCGTGCGCAAACGGGTAAAGGTTCCGGTATTCAGGTGTCACTTTTTGACACCGCTGCTGACTGGATGCAAGTTCCGTTTTTGCATAGTGAGTATGGTGGTAAAGCACCCAAACGTGCGGGTTTACATCATCCCTCTATCGCGCCTTATGGTGGTTACACAACAAAAGATGATGAAATCTTGGCCATTTCAATTCAGAACGAGCGTGAATGGAAAGGCTTGTGTCGCGATGTGTTAGGCCAAGAAAGCTTAGCCAGCGATGAGCGTTTTAATACCATGAATAAACGCGTAGAAAATCGTTTATTATTAGATGATATTATTAACACATTATTTTTTTCAAAAACTCGCGAAGAGCTAGAAGTGATTCTTAAGCAAGCCGCTATCGCTTATGGTGCGGTGAATTCTGTAGAGTCGTTTGCGCAGCATCCGCAGTTGCGTCGCAAGGCGGTTACGCTGCAAGATGGTTCCAGCGTGAGCATTATCGATTCACCTATTCGCCATTCCATTACGCCAAAAAATCATCGTTTTGGTGTGGTGCCTAGCGTAGGGCAGCATTCAGAAAGCATTCGAAAAGAATTTTCGCAATAGTATATTTTTATCCTTTACTCATTTTAAGCGGCTTTTGATTATGACAACGCTAGTTCACCCGTCTGCCACATGGCGTTCGCTGTTATTTATTCCTGCGAATAACGAAAAATTTATTGCCGCCGCAGCAAGTCGTGGTGCGGATGCGATCATCCTTGATTTAGAAGATAGCATTCCTTATGCGCTAAAAGTGGGTGTAAGACAAACACTGCCAAATCATATTGCTACGCTGTTTGCACAAGGTGTAGATGTGGTGGTGCGTATTAATTACGATATGATCAATGCCGTGGCAGACTTAGACGTAGCCGTAACAAAAAGTACCGCCGCTATCCTTGTGCCTAAAGTGTTGGGTGCAGATCATTTACGTTTACTAGATGATGCTATTGGCTTGCTGGAATCGCAGCGAAATATTCCTCAAGGATCAATTAAATTGATTGCTCTTATCGAAACGATTACCGCAATGGAATCGGCAGCGGTGATTGCGCAATCCACTCCTCGTTTAATCGGCTTGGCTTTAGGTACGGAAGACTTGTCGCTAGATGGTGGCTTTGAACCTACGTCTGATAATTTAACCTTACCTGCACAAAAATTAATTTATGCCGCACGTATGGCAAATGTTAATGCCTATGGATTTCCTGCAAGTATTGCCGACTATTCTGATGCCGAAAAATTTATTCAGTATCAGCAGCGTGCAAAGTCTATGGGTTTTAATGGCGCATTATGTATTCACCCTGTACAGGTGAAGGTGGTGAATGATACTTACCGAGTGTCAGCGGCGGAGCGGCAGCAGGCCGAAAAAATCATCGCTGCTTATAACGAAGCAATGAGTAATAATCGTGGCGTGGTAGAAGTGGATGGGAAGATGGTAGATGCGCCCGTCGTTGAGCGCGCTAAAAAAATACTATCCTTGGTAAATGACTTTTAACTTTTTAAACGTTTTACAAATATTTTTGAATTACGTTGGTAGTTATAAATCGTTTGTTTTTCTTGTGGCAAAATTTCTAATGTAGATTCAGTAAATCCTTGCTCTAAAAACCAATGAGCGGTTTGTGTGGTCAGCACAAACAATTGTGTCATTTTCAGCTTAGTTGCTTGTTTTTCAATATGCGAGAGTAATTTGGCTGCTTTGCTTTGCCCTTGGTAGTCGGGATGCGTCACCATACAGGCAAGCTCGCCAGCATTATCTTGCACAAAAGGATATAGCGCCGAACAGGCGATAATGGTTCCGTCGATTTCCATTACCGTAAAATGACCTACTTCTTGTTCCAATAGTTCGCGCGAACGTCTTACCAATATGCCTTCGGCTTCTAAGGGCTCTATTAATTCTAAAATACCACCTACATCATCAATGCGCGCGCGGCGAATGGTTTCGTAACTATCACGATGCACCATCGTGCCAAAGCCGTCTCGGGTAAAGAGTTCTTTAATCAAACCGCCGTCTTCGATGTAGCTAATGATTTGTGCGCGATTCACGCCTTGGTCGCATGCGCGATAGCAGGCTTTGAGCGAAAAATGGCTGTCGGTAGTCTCTTTTTTCAGTAAAAACTTTTCACACTGTAATAAAGTCAGTTGTTTTTGTAGTTCGCCAGCATCGTTAATTACGCCATTCTCTTTAGTAAAGGCGATTAATTTATCGGCACCTAATTCAATTGCGATTTGTGTGGCCACTTCGGTATACGTGAGGTTAAAAGCTTCGCCCGTGACGGAATAACCAATAGGTGATACCAAAGCAATGGAGCCATTAAATAATATTTCATCTAGACCGTGGGCATCAACCGAGCGTACTTTACCGGTATATTGCAGATCAACACCATCGACCACGCCGCGAGGCATGGCAGTAACAAAGTTGCCGCTGCGGACATGCAAGTTGGCATTGTGCATGGGCGAGTTGGGTAAGCCGGTTGATAAGGCTGCCTCAATCGCAAAGCGTGTAGAGCCGATGGCATCGATTAGATGCGACAAGCTCGCAGTATCCGTTACGCGACTGCCGTGATGGATAACGCTATCAATACCGTGACTTTCAAGCTTCACATCAATTTGTTGTCGTGCGCCATGCACGATGACGATGCGTACACCTAGATTATTCAGCAGCGCAATATCGTGCACAATATTGGCAAAGTTTACGTGGGTAATTGCCGCACCGGGGAGCATAATAACAAACGTTTTCCCCCTATAAGCTTTGATATAAGGGGAGGTTTGTCTAAAAGATGAAACGTGATCAGGTGTAGTAGTCATGGGCTATTCAGTTGTATTCTTAAGTGTTTATATAAGTTGCAAGGCCGTAATATGCGAGAAATTAAAACACACACGCGACATTGCCGTCTATTGTCTTTGTGGTCGTCGCCCACTATTTTCTTCT
>JBLHVA010000054.1:0-9180 GCA_047630005.1 Candidatus Endobugula sp.
CAAAAGAAGTTTTTAATATTTATGATGAGCTGGATAAAAAGGCCTATGCCAAATTGAAAGTTATTGGCATAGATATGGACAAACGGGCTTGTGCCAGTGTGGATGACCGTATTTACGCAAAAAAATTACAAGCGTATTTTTCCACCCAAGCGCACAATGTGTTAAGTCTAGGGAAATACACCTACTTAAATAATACGCAAGATTTAGTATATTCTATGGGTTTGGTGGATTATTTTAGCGATAAACTTGTCATTAAAAATCCTTAATAACATTTACCAGATGCTCAAATCTAATGGCGAAGTGATCATTGGCAATTTTCACAGCAATTGCGACTCTAGATTATTTCTTGACTATCTATTAGACTGGAAATTGATTTATCGTACAGAACAAGACATGGCCAACTTATTTTCAAAAAGCAAATTTGGCAATAGCCCTGTAATTATTGACTTTGAAGAGCAAGGAGTCAACATGTTGGCACGATGCATCAAGCAACCACTCAATGACTAAAAAGCACGCTAGCTTATGCCACAAAAAAACCATTTCTCCCCCTCCAATTAAAAAATATCTAATAAGCACTCATCGTTCTTTATTTTTTAATGCCAACAAAACCGTACTAAAAACAATGGATGAGCAAGTATGGACACGTACACGTATTTATATGTGTACTGCAGCTATGCTAGTTTCGGTATGGGGTGTTTTTGACGTGTTTATTGACTTCGAAAACCTATGGTTTTTTTTAGCGTTACGGGCGTTATATACGCCCGTAACCTTACTCTGGGCATGTTTTTTCCATCTGCCCATTTTTAAACAGCACCACCACAAATGGGCCCTACTACACTATATTTTACTTATTACTGACATTGGAATTATGGTGCTCTACACCGATGAGTTTTTAAAATATCTTATTGGCTTTTCTACCATTTTTTGGGGCGCGTCGGTAATTATGCTATGGCGCTTCTGGAATACTTTAGTTCCTGGCTTAATCGTGATTGCAATTGCTTGGGCCCGCTTTACTTGGTTCCCCCACAACATCAGCACAGAAGAATTAATTACTGGCTTATATTACTTTTTCACCTGCCTCATTTTTGTAACCGTTAATTCAGTTTACGGCTATAGAACTGCCTATTTATTAGCAGTAAGCACAATAGAACTAAAAAAAACACAATCCAAGCTTATTAAAAAGCAAGCGAGCATGAAAATTATTGTAGCTGGTGTCGCGCATGAAATGAACACACCTATTGGCACCGCCATGATGGCGTCGTCACATGCCGAACGACAGATTGATCAACTACTCAGTGTACTAAAAGTAGATGAGGTGAGTTTAGATGCTTTACAAGAACCCGCACTCAGCGCAAAAAAATGCCTACAAGCTACCACGCAAGAGTTAGAACGCACTGCGCAACTATTAGAAAAATTCAGTCAAACGGCCATTGATTTATCGCAACAGCAACGAAAGCATTTTGACTTGCCCGCTTATATTAACAACAACGTTATTAACAATAGCCTCTACGCGATACTTAAATCACACCAATTAGAGATTGTTTTTGCACCCAACTCAGCGACATCATTAGCAATAGATAGTTACCCTGGGTTATTTTCACAGATCATTATTAACCTCGTGATGAATTCTATTATTCACGGGTTTGAGCCCTTAACTGGCGATAGACCGCCCATCATTAGACTGTGCATTATGAGTATTGGGGACAATATCAATCTGCACTATAGTGACAACGGGCAAGGCATGTCCCCTGGCGTGCTAAAGCACATATTTGATCCTTTTTTTACCACTAAAGGAACAATGCCCAACCAACATAGACGCGGCCACCAAGGCTCAGGCCTAGGGATGAGCATCGTGTACAATATTGTCACGCAACAACTGATGGGCGACATATCCGCTGAAAGTCAGGAGAACGTAGGCAGTACATTTATCATCCGTTTTCCTCGTCACCATATATCGCTTAATTCAGAAAACAGTAATGGAGAGAGTCATTAATGAGCGACCCTAAAACTATCCGTATTGTGCCTACCGCCACTCAACAAACACCGAGCCATGGCTGGAAGATGTTAATTGTCGATGATGAACAAACCGTCATCGACATGACCAAAGAGGTACTCAAAACCTTTATCTTTCAAGGCAAGTCGCTAGAGTTACTTTGCGCAAACTCCTACGATGAAGCTAAAGCCTTGTACGATGCAAATACCGACATCGCGATTGCCATGATTGATTGTGTAATGGAACAAAATGATAGCGGTTTGCAACTGATCCAATACATTCGTAACACCCAAAAAAACAACACGATTCAATTGGTGTTACGTACAGGACAACCTGATTTTGCGCCCGAAAAAAACATGTTGATAGACTACGAAATTAACGATTACTTAGCGAAAACTGAACTCACCAGCACAAAACTACACCATAGGCTTATTAGTTATTTACGCAATCATATGATGATACAAAGAGTGAGCTTTTTGCATCAGAAAACACACAAAACAGCCCAACAGGTAGACCGTATATTTTCAACCATGGCGCATCAACTGACAAGCGCTGTCAGTGAGGTATCGCAACATGCTCGCGGCTTATCTAGCACTCAAGCCAAAGCTAGTGATGAATTTTTTATTCAAGGGATTAGACAGGAATGCTTAAAGCTGGAGGCGTTAACCAAAAACATTAAGCATTCAGTTTTAGGTGGCGATGCCGCATTATTATATTTACACGACATTATCGCGGATTTAATGCCTGCATTTGATCGTTTAACACAGCCCTATAGTCCAGCTATTGTGCTCAATAACGAAGTGGAGAATGATACCCCTGCGGTTTATGTGAATCGTCAAAAAATAGAAGATGTATTGCTTTTATTGGTACGAAACGCGGTAGACCACACCAGCAAAGGCAGCATTACGCTATCGAGTAAGGTCGATCATCAATACCTCTATCTAGCCATCAATGACACGGGATTTGGTATTAATACTGAAATCACCGAGAATATCAAAGCGATATTCAAGCGCGATTCATCAATAAAACCTGATAGCGATAATCGCCCGGTCAACAGCAACAAAGACAGCGATTTATATAATAACTTTTCTATTATCAGCACGATAATGAATTCACATTACGGTCATATTGATGCCGAGAGCGAAATAAATAAGGGCAGCACTTTTACTCTGCGCTTGCCTTACTATCAATACTACAGCTGATGGCTAAGGCGTTAATTGCCTAAGCTACCCGCTGATCAAGGTAGCTAACAATATCGCTAGACTCATACATCCAGCGAACTTCTCCCTGCTCTTCTATTCGTAAACACGGCACTTTTACCCTACCGCCTTGCTGCTCTAGCTCTTGTCTATAGCTGGCTTGTTTACCGATATCTCGAATCTCTATGGTGATGTTTAGGCGATGTATGGCGCGACGCGTTTTTACGCAAAACGGGCATGCGTATAACTGATACAGGGCCAATCCCTGGGTATCCTCTTGTGCTTGTGCCTGATCAATTTCATTGCGCTTAATTGGCTTGGGCTGGGTTAGCCAACTCACAAACACGATAATCATTCCAAGACCATTTCTCAAGGCTTTTACTAGCATACCTATTACTCCAACTCTTTAGTGCTAACAACGGGGAAGCTGGAGTCTATAGAGGCAATCGAGGTTTGTAAAACGACATATTTAGCGCTCACGCTAATAAGGGTATTCGGCGTATAATGCGGCCATTCACATTCATCACACTTATTTCCACACTTTTTCTATAAGGCTACCCCATTGAAAATTGATATTTACACTAGCATAAAGAACGGCAGCAAAAACATATCGGTTCCTAAAGGCACAAAAATTGATAGCGTTAGCTTTCCTTTTGACCTTGATCCGGACCTACTAACACTTTCCCCTTTTAGAACCCGTTTAGAAGTCGTTAAAGGCAAAGATCACTCTGCATTAGATCAAGACGACGTCATTAAGCAAATCGAAGCTAAAGGCTACGCCATTCATGGAGCCAAAAACATCATTGACCTTGGATCAAAAGCTGGCTCTAACGATGCCACATCGACAGATGCGAGTGCGAGCTAAGAGATATGACTATTGTTGAAATCAATCAAGAGCCTGTCGAACTGTACAAAATACTCAAGTTTGAAGGCCTAGCTAGCAGCGGCGCAGAGGCAAAAATGGTGATCGACCAAGGCCATGTGCAACTGAATGGTAAAACAGAAAAACAAAAACGCAAAAAAGTGATGTCTGGCGACACTATTACCTTTAACGGTGATACCTTGCACATCAAACTCGCCTAGATAGCAATTCGTCTATACCAGCTATAATGATTGAGTAGAGATTCACCTGATGGAATACATATTAGGCATGTTCAGTATGGGCGTGTTTGCTATCACCGGAGTCATTGCGACTCGACATAAAAACCTTGATATTTTTAGCGTGGTTTTTCTTGGCGCGATCACCGCATTAGGTGGCGGCACCATCCGCGATATGATTCTAGGTAATTATCCTATCTATTGGGTCAGCGACTTATGGTATTTATGGGTCTCGGTATTAGTTTCACTCGCTGCCTTTTTTGTTATCAAAGCGTTGTCTAATCGTTACCAACTATTACTCTATCTCGATGCATTAGGGATTTCGCTGTTCTCGATCACTGCAGCATTAAAAACGACGAACCTCGGTTATTCGCCCTCCATTGCCGTTGTCATGGGTATCATTACCGCTATTTTTGGCGGCATCATACGCGACACTTTATCTGGCAGTCCCTCACTTTTACTGAGTAAAGAGCTATACGCGACGCCGGTTTTGCTAGGTTTAAGCATTTTTGTTACGCTAAACTATTATTACCCTAATCCCTCGCTCAACGTACCATTATGCGTGGCGATGATTTTTATGATGCGAGCTTGCGCCATTTTTTATAAACTTGAATTACCTAAGTGGTTTATTGCGCGCTCTTAATTTTCAGGCTTCTGCCAACATAGGCTATACACAACATGACCAACAACGATGTACTCCGCCGATTACGCTACACTTTTGACTTAAAAGACAGCAAGATGATCAACCTTTTTTTGTCGGCTGGCAAAACCGTTACGCGCGAACAAATTAGTAATTGGTTAAAAAAAGACGATCATGCAGATTACGTGAACTGCGGCGATATTTATTTAGCGACATTTCTTAATGGTTTCATTAACGAAAAACGTGGTAAAAAAGAAGGGGCGCAGCCTGAGCCAGAAAAAAAACTAAGCAACAATCTTATTTTAACCAAGCTTAAAATCGCGTTAAATTTAAAAGCAGAAGACATTATTGAAATAATGGGCCTAGCCCGCTTTACCATTAGCAAACCCGAACTGAGCGCATTGTTTCGCAAGCCGGGGCATAAGCACTATAGACAATGCAAAGATCAGTTTATGCGCAATTTTTTACATGGCATGCAAATAAAATATCGCAAGGATGAAGATAGCAACGAAAAAAATATCAATAACAGCCCTGCCGACAACAATGAAAACGAAGTCACTAAAACTGTCGACACCAGTGGCTTTGCATGGAAGCAGGAAGATTAGCATCATCATTAACGCTCCTTATCACTCACCACAACTACCTAGACTATTATGAGCAAATCACTACAAGAACAATTACTCGGCGCCAAGTTGATTGACGAAAAAAAAGCAAAAAAAATCTCTAAGCAAAATCGAAAAGAGAAGAATGTACAGCGTCGCAGTAAAGAAGACAATATCACCGAAGCACAAGCTGCAGCCTTGAAAGCCAAGCAAGAAAAAATTTCTCGCGACACCGCACTCAATGAAAAGCGTAATAGCGAAGCCAAGAAAAAGATGGTTACAGCTCAAGTCATACAAATGATTAGCCAGTTTCGCATTACACGTGAGCATGGTGATACCGTTTATAATTTCACCGATGGCAAACTCATCAAAAAAATCAGCATTAGCAAAAAACTATCCGACGAAATTGTTCGTGGCCGCTTATGTATTGCTCGCCTAGATGACAAGTATGAAATTATTCCACGCCCGGTGGCAGAAAAAATTCGCGAACGCGATGAGGGTGCAATCGTTGTATTTAATGCGCCACCCAGCAAGCAGTCAAACGCTGCTGAATCGGATGACGATTATTATGCACAGTTTGAAATACCAGATGATTTAGCTTGGTAATAAGAACGGCTGATGCACTGGACAACAGCAATAGATCACAGTTGCTAACAACATCAGCCTTTACACCTACCCATTAAGATCGGCATTAATACTCAACGCCATCGCCTCAGCGATTTTAATACCATCTATCGCTGCCGACATAATGCCTCCGGCATAACCTGCACCCTCTCCAGCAGGAAACAAGCCCTTGGTATTCACACTTTGATAATGTTCATCACGCTTAATATTAATAGGCGCAGAGGTGCGAGTTTCTACACCTGTGAGCAAGGCATCTTCTAACGCAAAGCCTTTTATTTTCCTATTGAACGCAGGAATCGCTTCGCGAATCGCCTCGATGCAAAAATCTGGCAGGGCATCGGCCAAATTAGTGAGTTTTATACCCGGCTTAAACGAGGGTTCCACTTTTCCTAAACTTTCTGACGAGACATTATTTAAAAAATCTCCCACTCTTTGTGCTGGCGCATCGTAGTTACTACCGCCCATCACATAGGCATGGCTTTCTAGTTGGCGCTGAAATTCAATTCCCGCTAGTGGGTTACCCGGATAATCTGAAGGATCAATACCGACGACGACGGCACTATTCGCATTGCGTTCGTTACGGGAATACTGGCTCATACCGTTGGTCACTACACGATGCTCTTCCGAGGTGGCCGCAACGACGGTGCCGCCCGGACACATACAAAAACTGTAAACCGAACGCCCATTCTTACAATGATGAACCAACTTATAGTCTGCTGCGCCTAAAATATCATTGCCCGCATTATCACCAAAGCGCGCTTTATCAATCATGGATTGTTCGTGTTCGATACGAAAACCTACAGAGAAAGGCTTCGCCTCGATATAAACACCTGCAGCGTGTAGCATCTCAAAGGTATCACGCGCACTATGGCCTATCGCCAACGCCACGTGACGTGCTGCTAAGGTTTCACCAGTCGACAATAACAATCCTGTTACTTGTCCATTATCGATGTTGATTTTATCAACACGAGAACTGAAACGGATTTCCCCGCCTAACTCGATAATAGTGGCGCGCATTTTTTCAACCATCGACACTAACTTAAATGTACCGATGTGCGGTTTACTCACATACATGATTTCGTCCGGCGCACCGGCAGCAACAAACTCGTCTAATACTTTACGACCATATTGCTTGGGGTCTTTCACTTGGCTATACAATTTACCATCGGAGAATGTTCCCGCTCCGCCTTCGCCAAACTGAACATTCGATTCGGTATTAAGAACTTTTTTACGCCAGAAACCAAAGGTATCTTTCGTGCGCTCTCGCACTTCTTTGCCGCGTTCAAGCACAATCGGCTTATACCCCATTTGCGCTAAAACTAAGGCCGTTAATAAACCGCAAGGGCCGAAACCAACTACCACCGGCCGCTCGGGTAATACGGATGGTGCCTGTGCCACATGGTGATAGGTGAGATCTGGCGACGTTTTAATAAGATGGTCATCGGCAAACTGTTCGAGCAATGCCGACGTGACTGTCGTTTCAACATCCAATGTATAAATCAGTAAAATAGCTGATTTTTTACGTGCATCGTAACCACGGCGAAATACGCTAATATCAATCAATTGTTCCGCTGTGATCTCCAGGCGTTCGACAACCGCCTGTTTTATCGCGTGCTCGTCGTGATCTAGCGGTAGCTGAATATTGGTAAGGCGTATCATGCAGTTTTGTCCGAGAGTCAAGAATGTAAAAAGGGGATTTTACGGCATTTCACTGGTTCGTGCTGTTATCTTTCCCTGTTTTATCCTTGCTCTATCCTTGTTCTATAGAGAGGGCGACTGCAGTTAGAAGAAAAAGAACAGCGCAAAGATACATCGTGAAGGTCACGTGTAAGCTATAGCCAGGCGAGTTACAATGAGGGCGCTCAATATGGGGGGCTTGTGCGAGACAAATAAAGCGCTATAGCGAACGGCTGAAAGGACGTTGATGCTTGACTACATATAGTGCTTGATCCGCATCGTAGTAAAGCGCTTGCAAATTACTTTTATCTCCATCAGGAATAGCCGTCGAACAACCCCCACTTATCGTCACTTGCTGATCGACGGTAATGGTCAAATTCATCTCCCTTATCTCTCGACAAACACTATCAATAATCGCCATTGCTTGAGCATTAGCTACGTTAGACAACACCAAGACAAACTCATCGCCACCTATTCGTGCGGCTATATCGCCTGGTCGGCGTGCATACGTATTTATCACCGCCGCAATTTTTTTGAGGCAACGATCCCCGGCAACATGCCCAAAATAATCGTTAAATACTTTGAAATGATCCACGTCAAACACGATTACGCTTACTTCATACTGGCCCCGCTTTGCTCGGGAAAACTCTTCCTCAGCTAAGGCTTCTAAGCCACGGCGGTTATGCAATTGCGTTAAGTGATCTTTAACCGACAGCTGCTCTGCTTGTAAAATCGCCAACTTCGCTTGTGTGAAATTTTGATGTGAGATCAAAAAGCAATCTGTTTTCTGCTGCAAAGGAACGACTTTGAAAACATACCAACGTTGCTCGGCAGGGCTATGGCAAGGATATTCGTATTCAAACAACGCCCGCTGACCGTTAATCACTTTTTGCAAACCATCTAACACACACAGCGCATGGGGATCATTACTGGCGACGGCCTGCTGACAAACCGTAAGATAATTATAGCCTTTCCAATCGACCCCTTCTTGTGCCACACCATTATCAGCTGCAAAACATTGCCATGCTTTATTGACATAACAAATAATCCCTTCGCGATTAATAACCGCGATATGTGTCTCTAAAGAATTCATGATGTTATTAAGCATATTGCCATATTCAACTTTTATTTATTATTATTATGCAAGCTTATAAAATACGGGCTTTGGACAACAAGTACCAATATCAAATTCGCATAATAAATGGGTTATTAAACGATATATGTCTAACCACGGCCTTATACACCAAATAATAAGCGGCTACTTTTAGTGGTCATGTGTGCAATATGTACCACCGACACCGCTTTCAATTCTGCCAAGGCGTTCGCAATAAGCAGAAGGTGCAATGG
>JBLHVA010000055.1:0-9146 GCA_047630005.1 Candidatus Endobugula sp.
TGCAAATAACGCTAATCAGGCGTTGGACCGAATATTACATTTCTTTCCTGCGGATAGGCACAGCCAGCTATTAATGGATTTATCTCTTAACCTTATTGGCATTGTTGCCCAGCAGCTTATTCCTTCTGTCGATAATGGTAAGCGACTTGCTTGTTTAGAAGTGCTGCTTAGTACCCCTCTAGTGGCAGACTTAATTCGCAAAGGGCAAATAGATAAATTGAAAGATCTCATGCGTAAATCTACAGAGCTTGGCATGCAAACGTTTGATCATGCACTGTATCATTTATATATTGAGGGGATGATCAGTTACGAAAATGCATTAGCGTATGCGGATTCGGAAAACGATTTACGATTATTAATTAAGTTGCAGTCTGAATCAAATCCAAGAGCACTTGATTACGCTGCGGATGAATTAGAACTTGAGTAGTAGGGCCAGCGACTGTTTGGAGCGGTTTAGTGGTTACCGCTAGAAAACCAGCTTTCTAGTATTAAGCGAGCGGCGATGGAGTCGATAGGGTTTTGTTTATAATTTCCTTTGTGGCCACGTGCTCTGGCTTCTTGTTTTGCGTCGAAAGTGGATAGGCGCTCATCCATAAATTGCACTTCCACCGAAAATCGTCCGTAGATGCGACGGCCAAACTTTCTTGCTCTTACGCAAAGTTCACTTTCGCTATCATCCATATTGAGAGGGAGTCCGACGATGACTATTGCAGGCTTCCATTCGCTCAATAGCGCAGCGATATCTTCCCAGCGTGGTATGCCATCTTTAGCGTTAATTGGTGATAGCTCGGTTGCTTGTCCCGTCAGTGATTGACCGTAGGCGACCCCGATATTCTGTAAGCCGTAATCAAAAGCTAAGGCAGTAATAGTCATAGGTTTTATGCGTGGCCTGCTTGTGTAGAAAGTAAGTGTAAATCAATGCCAAGCTGTTTTGCTGACGATGTCCAGCGCTCTTCTATAGGGGTATCAAAAATAATTCGCTGATCTGCAGGAACGGTTAGCCAGCTATTCGCCACTATTTCTTGTTCTAGTTGATTGTTGCTCCAGCCTGCATAGCCTAAAGCAATCAGCATCTTGCTTGGCCCCTGATTATTAGCGATGGCTGCTAAAATGTCTTTAGATCCGGTAACAGATATGTCGTCGGATACAGACATGGTTGACGCCCAGCTCTTTTCTCCTGAGTGCAGCACAAATCCCCGCTCTTTTTTGACCGGGCCGCCAAGTAACAGAGGGAGGTCATTTGTTATATCCCCCCCTAATGCTAATTGGCTAAATAACTCGCTATACGTGATAGAGGAGGGCTGGTTAATGACGATACCCATGGCGCCACCTTCATTGTGCTCGCAAATGTAGGTTACCGTTTTTGAGAAGCGCGAGTCGGCTAAGCCCGGCATGGCGATTAAAAAGTGATTTTTAAGAGAATATGTCGTCATCCTAACCTATGCAGCTAATGTGTGGTCGTACCGCTATTTCTGCTATACATAAAGCGATCAAGTGTAACGTAAGTAATGCAAAAATATCCACGTTTATAAGATGTTCGTTATATCAAAATGATGAGATGTTTACTGCGATGTGTATAAGCCACTAATGTTGAAATGCCATGTACGGATAATAACTAGGTGTTCATAGTCTTGTCGGATATCAGGAGGAAAGGGTGAGAACGGCGATGCTTGTCTAACAATTTGTTGTGCGCTTTCATCAAATATTTTTTGTCCGGATGATTGCTTTAAATTGATTTCATAGATAGTGCCGTCGTGTTTGATTACCACCTCTAAGCGCAATTGCCCTGTTAGTTTATTTTGCAGTGCTTTTTTCGGGAAGTTTTGATTGCCAATGGCCTCGATTTTTTGTGTCCATTCATTCAAATAACCCGCTTCAGCGCTAGCTAATGTTGATACTGAGGTAAGTACGCGCTCTCTAGGCTTGTTAGCTAGAGTTTGACGTTGTAGCGCGAGCTTGGCCTTAAGGCTGGCGATTTGAGTGCTTAAAGCATCGATATTCAGTGCATCGATACCGTTAGCTGTTTGTGGTTCTTCATTGCTTAGGCGTTCGCTGCTGGTAATGATGTCTGATAATTGTGTAGTGACGACGGATGTATTGTCTGGCTCTATTATTGCCTTTTTATGTTGCTCGTTAACCAGCGTATCGTTAATGCGTTCACTTTCAAATGGAGGTGGAATAACATCCGTTGTGATTTCTTTGGCCTCGCTTTCGGTGCCGCTTCCGGATTGATTGGATTGCGCCATAAAGTCTGCTTGTTTCGGCTTTTCTGTGCTCGACCTTGTGGCTAAAGTTACTGTGACACTGAGTGCGTTTTCCTTTGGCTTGCTGGGTTCGAAGCCGAGGCCAAAAATAAGTAAGCCATGAATGGCGATCGCAATAAAGATTGTGAAGCTTAATCTATCGCTGCTGGCAGCGCTGGATAAAGGTTCTTTGATTGCTTCGTTGGCGATTTTTATGGGATCAGCCATTGGACGTGTGCGCTGCTAGGCGTCGACTAATGGCATCCATTAGCAAGCCACCTATATCGGTTTGATAGGCCCTATCTATTTCTTGAGCGCATGTGGGGCTGGTGACATTAATCTCGGTTAAATAATCACCGATCACATCTAAGCCGACAAAAAGCAGCCCCTTTTCTCGTAATGTAGGCGCGACCTGCTCGACAATCCAGCGATCACGTTCAGATAGGGGTTGAGGGTGCCCGGTGCCGCCAGCGGCCAGATTGCCTCTGGTTTCTCCTTCTGCTGGTACGCGAGCTAAGCAGTAAGGTACGGCCTCACCATCAATGACAAGTATGCGTTTGTCGCCATTCTTAATGTCGGGGATGAACTTTTGTGCCATCACCATCTCCCCTTGAGCGGTGAGAACTTCTAGAATGACACCTAAGTTAGGGTCATCTTTTTTGCAGCGAAAAATACCGCTGCCGCCCATGCCGTCAAGGGGTTTGAAAATCACATCATGATGCAGCGTGTGGAACTTGCGTAAATGCTGAGCGTCCAAACTAACGGTTAGCGGCGGGCAGCATTGAGGAAATTGGGTTGCAAAGAGCTTCTCGTTGCAGTCTCGCAAGCTACGGGGGTCGTTTGCGACAAGGGCCCCTTGTTTTTGTGCCGTCTCCAATATAAGGGTCGTTTGTAAGAAGGGGATGTCAAATGGTGGATCTGTGCGCATGAGTAATACATCTATATCACCCAAAACATATTCTTTCTGTTCACCTAAGTCGTGCCAATGTTCGGTGCTGTTATAAACGGTGAGGGCTCTGCCGTAGCCTTTTGCAATATTATTGTCATAAAACAGATGTTTCTGTTCAAAATAGACTAAGTTCCAGTCTTTTTTGGTAGCGGCAAGTAGTAGCAATAGGGTAGTGTCTTTATTTGGATTGATGTGAATAATGGGGTCCATTACTACGCCTAGTTGCAATGACATAATGGTATTTGCTCCGCTTGTGGATCATTGTGTTATATTATTTGCGAAGTCTACAACAGATTAGTCTTTTTATCAGTGCCAAGAGTGACATACACTGCATTCTTAACGAGAAATATACATTTTTTATTTTGCATTGTAGATATATAGTGGCTTCTGTGTTAAAAAAGATAATAATTGATATAATGATAAACACGTGTTTTTAGACTGGCCTGATTAAATGCTTCATCGTAAGCAGTAAGTGAGCTGGTTTCACAGAGGAATAGGGTTGTATGAGTGTAGCGCTAAGTAGCCTTAAGGTTATGGTGATAGATGATAGTAAAACGATACGGCGAACCGCTGAGACGTTGTTAACTAAAGCAGGCTGCGAAGTGGTGACTGCTACGGACGGTTTCGATGCCCTTGCTAAAATCGCCGATACTCGACCGAATATCATTTTTGTTGATATAATGATGCCACGTTTGGATGGTTATCAAACCTGCGCATTAATTAAAAATAACAGCGAATTCAAATCGACTCCTGTCATTATGTTGTCGAGTAAAGATGGGTTGTTTGACAAGGCCAAAGGGCGAATTGTAGGGTCTGATCAATACCTTACTAAGCCTTTTAGTAAAACTGAATTGTTAGGTGCTATTGAGACCTACGCTAAATAATTTACCATTTATTTTATGATGTAGAGGAACGTATGTTGCGTGTACTAATTATTGATGACTCCCCGACAGAAGTGTATAAGCTAACCACCATTCTTGAAAAAAGCGGTTACTCTGTTGAGGTGGCGGATACCGGTGAAAAAGGTTTGGAGATGGCTAAGATGAACCCGCCAAATCTTATTTTAATGGATGTGGTTATGCCTGGCTTGAATGGCTTTCAGGCGACACGTCAATTAAATAGAGCGCCAGAAACAGCAGGCGTCCCCGTTATTATTGTATCCACTAAAGATCAGGCCACAGATAAGATTTGGGGCATGCGTCAAGGTGCAAGCGCTTATCTTGTTAAGCCAATAGTTGAAGTTGAATTGCTGCAAGCGATTAAAGAAGCAACCGCAGCTTAATCTATTGAAGTATAAGCTGTGTGGCTAAAGATAATAAAATTTACACAGCGTAAAATGATTGTAATATGTCTACAGCAGTAGGTATATTGGATGAAAAGTGATGTGAGTTATGTGGGTCATGTTTTTAGTGTGGCTTATATGTCTTATCCCGCATTTATAGTACTTTAACAAAGAGTGCTTAATCGTTACGGTCTTACATTATGACAGACACTGTTTCAGCATTTAATGTATTGCGATCCTTGGCAGCAAAAAGCTTGGGTTCTGCACAGCAATTGCCTGCGCAAGCAGGTGCTGTAGAGCAGTGGCGTGGTATTGGTTTTTCTTTGTTAGGTTTCGATTTTGTTGTCCCGATGGAAGAACTTGTCGAAATGCTAGAGGTACCTGCTTATACACGCTTGCCTGGGGTGCATTCATGGGTGAAGGGCGTTGCTAATATACGTGGGCGGTTGCTTCCTATATTTGATTTGGCAGCATTCTTTTCTGGTTTATTGACCGGCAATAAAAAAAATCAGCGTTTACTCGTTATTGATAGGCAAAATTTGTATGCTGGCCTGTGGGTTGATGCTGTATATGGCATGCAATATTTTCCTGTCCACACTCGCTCGGATGATGTCCCCGTTAATCTGCCTGAGCAATTGGTTGGTTTTACGGAGGGATGCTTTGATGTTGACGGGCGTCAGTGGACTGTCTTTCATCCGCTTATGCTCTGTCAAGAGCCACAATTTTTAGATGTGGCCACCCATTAATAGAACCTACTGACTGTGAGGCAAGCGAATAATGTTTGTTGTCTATCTTAGTGGAAATATAAAAATTAGTAGCGCGCCAGTGCTAGATCTCTAACTTAGGGGAAATGTATGAAAGAGTCGAGAGTATCCATTCTCACGCAAATAAAATCGAACAAAAAAGTGATTCTTCTCGTTTTTGTTATCGTTGTTTCGTTAGGAGTCATGTTGTTTAACAGTTATAAATTATTAAATAATACTGATGAAGCCCCGGGTGCGAGAGAGCAAGAATTGATTACTGCATTGCAGGCTCAGTTTACAACCTTGCCGTCTTTTGTTGTGGCGTTAGCTTCTGAAGGTGATACAGCGGGTAATCGTATTCGTGATGTGCAGCGCGAGATATCTACTAAATGGAAAGAGTTGGAGGGTTTTACTTATCTTTCTCGTGAGACCATAAATAATGTTGATAGTGCTATCCAAGAGTCGTTCAATTACCTTGATTTGGCGGTGCAGGGAAGCGAAGTAACCCAGCAGAATATCTCAAAATTAACTATTCCATTCTTTCGCCTGCAGGCAGTGCGTGATGAAGTGAATATAAAAGCAAAGCAGCCAAGAAATAATAGTCGTATTCAGGCAATTGTTGGAGCGGTGGGTGTTATTGCTCTGACGTTAATTATTATAGCGACCATATTGTGGGTTGATGCATCTAAAGTACTAAAAGTCGCTGACGAAGAAAATATGATGCACCAATCGGCAATTTTACGATTGCTAGATGAGCTCGCTGGTTTGGCGGATGGTGATTTGACTGTTACCACAACAGTATCGGAAGATTTTACCGGCGCGATTGCTGACTCGGTGAACTACACTATTGATCAGTTACGGCAATTGGTGTCGCGTATTAACACCACGGCAGTGCAGGTATCTGGTGCAGCACAAGACTCTCAACAAACAGCATTGCATCTAGCTGAAGCATCGGATCACCAAGCGCATGAAATTGCGGGTGCTTCTGCAGCAATTAATGAAATGGCGGTGACGATTGACCAAGTGTCAGCGAACGCGGCTGAGTCAGCACTGGTTGCGAGTAGGTCGGTGTCCATTGCTCACAATGGCTCGAAAATGGTGCAAAACACTATTCATGGAATGGATACTATTCGTGAACAGATTCAAGATACCTCTAAGCGTATTAAGCGACTTGGCGAATCAACCCAAGAAATTGGTGATATTGTAAGTTTGATTAACGATATTGCGGATCAGACAAATATCCTTGCATTGAATGCTGCCATTCAGGCGTCAATGGCAGGCGATGCAGGTCGAGGCTTTGCGGTGGTAGCGGATGAGGTTCAACGACTTGCTGAGCGTTCAGCTGGTGCGACGAAGCAGATTGGTTCGTTGGTAAAAACTATTCAAACTGATACGAATGAAGCTGTAAAGTCGATGGAGCAAACCACTACCGAAGTGGTAAGCGGGGCACGCCTGGCGCAAGATGCGGGTGTTGCTCTGGAAGAGATTGAAGGGGTGTCAGCCAACCTCGCTGAACTGATTCAAAACATTTCGAATGCAGCACGCCAGCAAGCATCATCTGCCGGTCATATTTCTAATACGATGAACGTGATTCAAGAAATCACATCACAAACCTCTGCTGGTACCGGTGCGACAGCGCATGCGATTGGCGATTTAGCGGATATGGCGCTTGAGCTACGAGAGTTCGTTGCAGGCTTTAAATTACCAGATGAAATGAATGCAGCCATTCCATTTAACGAAGAAAAAGCTGCGCGTGATCAGGCTGCTCAGCCTTCGGTTGCTAGTAATGCCCCCGCGTCTGGGAGCGGTGCGCGCACAGCAACGTTAGCGCCTGCACCACTGCCTGCACCACTTGCCGTCGAATCTCAGTCGGGTTCAATGTCCTATGGTTATCAAGAGCCTTCCTCAGGCAATGATTTCACGCATCTTTTTGAAGGAAGTAACGTTGAGAGTGATGGCTTTGCAGAAAGTGATTCCACAGAAAAAGACACAGCAGTGGATAGCTTGGGTATAGAGGGTATGTCCGATTTTGATTATCTTGAAATCGATAATGATAGCAATCCATCGGTAGAGGGTACATCTGCATATCAAAAATCGCCTCCGACTTTGTTGCCTTCATATGAGTTGCCAGCGATAAAAGACGAAAATGATGTGTCCGATGATGTGTTATATTTAGTCGATAGTGAAGACGGAGATAGTTTAGAGGAGGAGTTTGATCTTGATGACTTAGACTTCATCGAAAAAAATCCAACAGTGCATAGCTAATTATGACTTGGTCTTTTAAGAAGTTTGATGTACTACCCGAGAGTAAGTTTTTACTGTGGGAAAAGCTTTTAGAGGCGCGTACTGGGATTCAGTTGGCTTCTCAGCAGAAAGTTCTATTGCAAACTCAAATTGCAATTCGCATGCGGGAATTAGATGTTCTTAGCTATGATGATTATTTTGATCAAGTTAAGCAGGATAATAAGTCTGGTTTAGTCGAGTGGCAAATACTGGTTGATCGTTTAGTGGTAAAGGAAACCACTTTTTTTCGTCATCGCCCCTCTTTAGATTTTGTTCGTCAATTTTTGAAAAATAAAATTAGCCGGGGCCAGCTTGATGGCAGTATCGATATATGGAGTGTCGGTTGTTCTACTGGTGAAGAGCCCTATGGTTTGGCTATGCTGACCCATCAATGCTTGAGTGAGTCAGAGCAGCATTTATATTTCGGTGTCACCGCGGTTGATGTGAGTTTGCCAGCCTTATCTATAGCCCGTAGAGGCGTATATGGTGAGCGCAGTATGTCTTTTTTAACAGATAGAGAGAGGCAGCATTTCTTTCGCCCTTATGAAGATAAGCAATACGAAGTATTGCCTCGATTAAAAAAACGTGTCTGTTTTTCCCAAGCGAATATTAACAATTTAGATGACTTCCCTATTCAATTAATGGATGTTGTTTTTTGCCAAAATGTGTTGATTTATTTTCGCCGTTGGCGTCGTCGTGAAATACTTAATCAGTTGGTTTCTCGTTTGAAGCCAGGCGGCTTATTAGTGATTGGCCTAGGCGAAACGACTGATTGGCAACATCGAGAGATGCAACGAATCGATAATAATGAAGTGCAGGCTTATATTAAAACATTGTAGTTATGTCGAGATTTCTGCGTAGATATTGTATGTGTTATATATAATGAAAATAATAAAGTGAGAGAATGGTATGGCTGATAATCGCCAATACATAGCCCTTGAGTGGGTAATAAGAGATATAAAAGACACTCTCGCACAAGCACAGCGGGCATTAGATGCTTATGCTCGTGAGCCTGATGATGTTATCCAGTTGAAGTTTTGTTTAACGTATATTCATCAAGTATATGGCAGCCTACACATGTCAGGCTTTCATGGTGGTGCCATGATTGCTTCTGAAATAGAGGCTTTAGCGCAAGGGTTATTAAGTCAAACCGTCTCGCATAAAAAAGAAGCTATTAGCGTACTTCAAAAAGCCATCGTAGAGCTTCCCGCCTATTTAGAATCCGCTTTAAAAACAAAAAGTGATCAGCCTAGCCTTGTCTTCTCATTATTAAATGATTTGCGAGCCACTCGTGATGCGAGTTTGATGAGTGAATGTACGGTGTTTTCGCCAGATTTAGCGTACGCTTATCAAGTGAAAGGCGAAAGACATCCCATTGTAAGTGATCAACAGCAATTAGCCTTGATGCTCGCTAAATTAAGGCAAATGTATCAAGTAGCAGCTGCTAGTGTGATACATAAGAAAAATCTAGAAGAAAACTTTTCCTACCTTTCTAAAGTCTGTCAACGATTAGAAAAAATACTGCAGGGTACAAAGCGAGTTGCCTTATGGGAAATTGTGTCGGCTTTCGTTGTGGGATTACAAAAAAATCTAATTGAAGATACTGCGTCAGTTAAGAAGCTGTTGAGAGAATTAGATGTTGAGCT
>JBLHVA010000056.1:0-9038 GCA_047630005.1 Candidatus Endobugula sp.
CCTGTACATCACTTACAAAAAACAAAGTGTTGTTCAAGCCGAAGAAAAAACAAAACTTCGTTATTGCATCGTAGGTATTTTCATCTATTTTTTCGCTGCAATAGATTACTTGTGTAACTATGGCATTGAGTTTTATCCTCCGGGTGTTGTATTCATTTGCTTGTCATTAGGCACTATAGCCATTGCCACAACTCGTTACCACATAATGGATAGCAGCCGAGTGATTGCCGCATCAATTGCACATGAAATACGTACTCCTCTCGCCACATTAAGAGCTCAAGCACAAATACTATCAAGTTATTTACCCGAGCTTATCGAAAATTATGTGGAAAACAACACTAATGGAGAAGGTAAAATATCCAAAGAGATGCTACATAACTTATCTCTAACAACCAGCTCCATGCAAACCGAAGCGAAATCGATAAACAATAGTGTCGATTCTTTACTTACTTTTGTATCATATGAATTTTTAGATGAAAAAGATTTCCATTTTTTTTCTGTAACAGAATGTATAAATGAAGCAATCGACCGAACAAAAGAAAAGGGATCAAATATAAAGATATCCCACAACAAAGACAACATTGACTTCATTGCTTATGCATCAAAAGAGTTTTTAACATTTGTTTTCGTCAATCTCATAAAAAACGCTACTGAAGCAATAGAACCCCGAAAAAACGGAAACATCAACATTGAAGTAAATAATAACGAAGAAGAGAACTATATAAAAATAACCGACACTGGAACAGGAATTAAAGAAAGTGTGCTCCCACATATTTTTGACAGATTCTTTACAACTAAAAAAAGAGGGAAAAACATAGGAGTTGGACTAGCGTTTTCTAAATCAGTAGTTGAATCATTTGGAGGAGATATTTATTGTGATTCAGAACATGGGGAAGGTACAACATTCACAATTTCATTCCAACCTATCGGTCAAAACAAATTATAAATAGTCGCTCCTTTATTTTTTTGTAAACAATTACGACTTTTTATAATCGCGCAATAATAACTCACATCGCCCTCAACAAGCACTGACTTAATCAATGGGTCATAATTTATTTCTTTTTCTGGCATATAAAACCCATCATCTGTATTAAAGTAAGGGATATAATTTCCAGACTCAAGCTTATCAACCCATTCAATAGGTGCATCCTCTTCTTTCAAGATAACAACATGCTCATTTATATTGATTTCAGTGAACACCAAAAAAAAATATTCTAACTCATCACTTTTTAAGTGAAATCTTGCAGGATTTGAAAGGAAGTAGTACTCATTAACCTTTAATTCAAGGCACTTTTTTTCAAAAAATACTGCGACCTCTTCATCAAAAAAATAAGGAGCATCTTGTTGAATCAACGACATAGTAGCTTTACTAAGATTTTCCTGAAAATAAGATTTTTGCATACCAATAATAGCGTTTCTTACTTCGAACAACATATTTTCCGATCGCTTATCAATATAAAAATCAATCACATTATTATTAAAAGCGTTCACAACATCTAAATATGATGTTTGCCCCGTCAATAGTATCTTTTTTATACATGGGTTGTTTATTTTGGCGCAGAATTCAATCCCGTTTAACCCTGGCATATCATAATCAACAACAACTACAGAAAGTTCGCTACTGTCGGATTTTGGCTCATCCAAAAGTCTAAAAACAGATGATGGATCTTCTATATACTCACTAGCTTTATCAATTAAACGCACATCCTTTGTGCGTGATTTTTTATGAAAATAATTAGTGTACGACAACGCAATCAAAGGATCTAAAAAAACACAACAATTAAAATACTGAGATAAATACAACTCCAAAGTATCTAAAAAAGGCTTATTATCATCAATTAAAGCGACTTTTGTTTGATAATAATGAGGGGGTATTTTTGGCGTCATCATTTCCTCTAACATTCATTTATAAAACACATCATACACTGAAACCCAAAATCAGAGCACAAAACAGCTTTGGAGTTTCAATAATACTTATGTTTCCCACTCATACTGCTTTATTTTCATAATAACATCCGAAGATAAACGTGATATCTTTTTTTCATGGTCAGTAAATACAACATGCTGACAACCATACGAAAGTAATTTACCACCACTAAAAAATCGAAACATTAGCCAAAATGAGCAACGTTGAACATGAAAGCTATTTAAATAACAATCGACGACCTGAAAAGGAAACGCTTCATTTAAATAATACTGTTGAACCTCCTTTGTAACAAAAACACCCTCTTTCTGTAACATATCAGGAGAAATACGCTCATAAAACCATCGTTCACGTACAGCACCTTGCCATTCTACATAGTTGGAAAAATAAATATTTTGTGTAGCATTGGAATGTTTTAATGATGTAGACAAGTTACATTCAAATGTTAACTTGTTATTTGAAGACAAACCATTAATTCCTTCCAAAAACATGAGTTTTGCAGGGTCAAGAAATGAACTTTTACTAGATACTTGCATAATTAACCTCTCTATTGATTAAGGGATAAAGCAAGCCTACAGTACCTAATAGCTTTTTAACTTAATAGAGATTTGCGCCGACGGGCAAGACAACATACAAATAATAGAGAAAGGGGGGATTACATATAAAAAAACCCGCATAAAGCGGGTTATTTTATATGGCGGAGAGGGAGGGATTCGAACCCTCGGTACCGTGAGGTACACACACTTTCCAGGCGTGCTCTTTCGGCCACTCAGACACCTCTCCAAATTTAGAGGCAGCACTCTACACAAAGCAGGTTTAAAACGCAACCTGACACTATGTTATCTAGTGCTAGCGCTTAGAAGATAAAGCGACTAAAATCCTCAACCTACTGAATTTACACTAGATTGAACAAATAAATGCCTGTTTTGATATGGAAAATAGAATAACGGATGCGAGCACACACAAAAAGTGCTATTTTTAGTGGCTGTATAAAACCGCGACGCATACAATGCACCAACAAAACCAAGTATCGTAATGGCCATTGTGGCTAACACCCTAAAAACCTTAAGAAACACAATAAACAGACGAGATAACCGGATTTATTTCCATGGCGTATTACCAAACCGATAACACCCATTTAAGTGGCGAACGCCGAACAGCGATAGCGATATTAAAGAACTCCTGTCGATCGGTGATGAACTTAGCCATTACTATTGCCTTAGTAGGCAATATCATGAATCAAGATACAGCTGATATTATTAGTCTTGGCTTGGTATTTTTACTGTTCATTTATACCTTTGTAACGTGGTTTATCAATACTAGCCACACTAAAACATCAACACTTATGGCCCTTATCCTCTGTGATAGCTTATTAACAGGCTTAGTCATCAGTGAGTTGCTATATAGCCCTTGGCCGAGCTTATTGTTGATTTCACTCATATATTTCAGTTCTCTCTACTACGGCGGTATAAAAGACTGGGGCTTTTCCAATATAGGGCTTGCTGTGGGCATTAGTATTGGTTTTTTCATATTAGGCCACCAAACGCTAGAACTCGTAAGCCATGACGTTATACACCTGTCAATCGCGATCGGCGCAGTGACTTATATGTGTCTATATAGTTTCTTCAACCACCGACAAGCGCAAGATATCGAAGACGAACACAAAATATTGGTTAATGAAGTAAAAGAACAGAAATTACGCATTTACCAAATTTCTCAATACTTACCCAAATCAGCGTGGGATATTATTGAAGGCAAACGAAAAGCCAAGATTCAACGTAAACCTATCTCTATATTTTTCTCCGACATTGTCGGTTTCAGTAGTCTTAGTGAAGAGCTTGAAGCCGAAGTATTATCGAATGTTTTAAGCAGCTATTTAGCTGAAATGAGCAATGTAGTCGCACAATTCAATGGCACAATAGATAAGTTTATCGGTGATGCCATTATGGTGACATTTGGCGATGATAGCGCCATTTCTCTAGGGGTTAAGCAAGACGCCACCGCCTGTGTATCAATGGCTATTGCTATGGGTAAACGCATGCGTGAGTTACAGCATAGTTGGGCAGAAATGGGCATTAAAAAACCATTACAAATTCGTATGGGCATTAATACCGGTTATTGTACTGTCGGCACCTTTGGCACTAGCAAGCACTTAGACCACACCGCACTGGGCGTACATGTTAATTTAGCCAGCCGCTTAGAGTCTGCAGGGCAAGCGGAAGAGATCTTGATTTCTCACGAAACCTGGAGCTTGATCAAAGATAGTATCTTATGCAAAGACCGCGGTCATATTAAGGCAAAAGGCTTCACGCACCCAGTACAAGTCTATCAGGTAGTGGATCACCGAAAAGAGATGGGCGTTAATCAAAGTTACTTCTCACAAACAGCCGACGGATTCTCTATGCATCTAGATGTAGAGAAGGTTAAAAACTATGACCGAGAGAAAGTCATTGCAAGCTTAGAGCAAGCCACTCAAAAGTTGAAGAAGCAGCTTAAAACCTAAGCTTACTAACATCAAGCTTTCCCCACATTGTCTATGTGGGGAGTCCATATATCTATCTAGAAAAACATCGGTCTAGCAACACCTAATCACCTGCCCTTTTATTGTCTGAGCATGCGCAAGGTATTGGCCTCTAACAAGCTTCTACCTGAAGGATAGCTAGTACGTAAAGGATTAATATCTAATCCACCACGACGTGTATAACGCGCATATACCGCTAAACTCTCTGGACGGCAATACTGCTGCATATCACAATATAATCGCTCAACACTGTTTTCATGAAAATCTTGATGATCTCGAAAAGAAATAATATAAGCAAGTAAACTTTCGTGGCTAATTTGAAACCCTGAATACTCAATAAAAATAGTCGCCCAATCCGGCTGATCAGTAACAGGACAGTTAGTTTTTAATAGATGACTAAAAACCACTTCATTAACTTTTTTTGTCTCGGATACGCTCAGCAACTCTGGAGCAGGTTGATAATGGCGAATATCTACTGTTAATTCATCTAAACATGCACCTATTGGCTCGGCTATTAGCAATCCTTTCGCATAATGTAAAGACTGTAAACTCACCAATACAGGAGCGCCTGCAACGGCAGATAAATCAATCGCCATCTTCGACTTCACGTCTCCTTCACTCGCAAACGTCGTTTGGTTAAACGAATTAAGATACAACTTAAATGACTTAGATTCGATAATATTGGGAGACTGGCTATCCAAGATAAATTCCGCTACGCGTATTTGCGGCTTACCGCTAGTATCTATCCAAGATACCTCATAAGCCGTCCAGCGATCACTTCCCCTGAATGGCAGCTCATCACCTAGCGATAATTTGTCACGAGACACCGTTCGCTTAATGGGAAATAACAAGCTAGCATCATACTGCGTAGGGTAAGACGTATGATGACCTAATGGGTTTTCAATTGACATAAAATCGTTTTCACTCAAATAAAAAATGCAGTTTAATAAATGATAAAGCGTTATGAACGCAACCGCGTACCGCGAGCCAATAATTGCAAGCAAATCGCCGTTAACAATATGATGAATACAAATACACCGACAAATGCGTAAGTAATATTAATGTCGGAAATCCCTAAAATACCGTAACGAAATGCATTCACCATATACAAAATAGGATTAAGTTGCGATACCGACTGCCACACAGGAGGGAGCAAACTGATCGAATAAAACACACCGCCAAGATACGTTAGCGGCGTCAATATAAACGTCGGCACAATCGAAATATCATCAAAAGTTCGCGCAAATACCGCATTTAAAAAGCCTGCCAAGGAAAAAACAATTGCCGTCATAAATACAATTGCAATAGTAATAGGTAGGCTGTCTATAGTCAGGTCAGTAAATAAGAACGAGACTAAGGTAACAATAAAACCAACCAATAAACCACGACTGACTCCACCGAGTACATAGCCTAATAAAATAATATAATTAGGCGTTGGCGATACCAACAGCTCCTCGACACTTCTCTGAAACTTCACACCAAAAAAGGATGACACCACATTGCTATATGAATTAGTGATGACCGACATCATAATCAAGCCCGGCACCACGAACTCCACATAGCTAAAGCCATCCATTTGCCCGATACGTGAGCCTATAAGTTGGCCGAAGATCACAAAATATAAGCCCATGGTAATCACTGGCGGTAATAATGTCTGCACCCATATGCGAGTAAAACGGACAATTTCTTTACGGACAATCGTACTAAGTGCAATCCACTGCTCTGCCATTTTCATGACTTTGTCTCCGCTTTAGGTTCGCTTTGTTCTTCCGTTTTCTCAACCAAGGAAACAAATAATTCTTCTAAGCGATTCGCTTTATTCCTCATACTAATGACTTCAATTGATTGTTCAGCCAACAAGGAGAACACATGGTTCAAGGACTGCCCTTTTTTTAGTTCGACCTCAAAGGTTTTACCATCCAATAAGGTCACTGGATAATCTTGCAACTGGGGCGCTTTAGATAATTCGGTGACGACATCAAATACAAACACTTCTTTATCTAATCGCTGTAATAACGATTTCATATTGGTATTTTCAACAATACGTCCTTTATCAATAATAGCGACATGACGACACAAGCTTTCCGCTTCTTCTAAATAGTGCGTCGTTAAGATAATGGTTACGCCTTCGGCATTAATTTCTTTTAAAAATGCCCACATCGAGCGGCGCAACTCAATATCAACACCCGCTGTAGGCTCATCTAAAATCAATAACCGTGGTTCATGCACCAAAGCACGCGCAATAAGTAAACGTCGTTTCATACCACCAGATAAGTTACGAGAAGGTGTATCTCGCTTATCCCACAAACCCAATTTACGTAAATATTTCTCGGCACGCTCTATCGCCACCGCACGCGGCAAGCCATAATAACCACCTTGGTTAATCACGATATCTGCGACTTTCTCAAATTGGTTAAAGTTAAACTCCTGTGGCACCACACCAATATCTCGCTTGGCTTTAGAGAAGTCTTGATCAATATCGGTTTCGAAGATACTTACCTTGCCCGCACTTTTCACTACTAAAGAACAAATAACCCCAATCGTGGTCGATTTACCTGCACCGTTTGGCCCTAATAAAGCAAAAAAATCGCCCTGCTTTACGGTTAAATCAATACCCTTTAATGCCTCGAAACCGTTATCGTAAGATTTTTTAAGGCCCGTTATAGACAATGCGTTTGTCATATATTTTTTACTCACTGCTTGAATGAAATAACGATGATGAAATAACGATGTAAAAAATCGTCATAAAAGTGAAAGCTGCTTTATAATGCCGCTAACCACGAATGATTTACATCACCACTTTTATAACAGTACATATCAAATATGACGCATTATACGCAATACCTAAAACATCATGTAGATTTACTGCAAGCTTTTTCTGATTCAGCGCAACAAACTACACCTTTTACTCAGCCTGACCTTAATAACGAGGATGAAGCAGCCTTCATAGCCACGCTAAAAAAATTGTGTGAAATGCCGGAATATAATGATGATATGAATGAAAAAGGCCAGTGGTTTGTTAGCCGTGTGGTGAGCGCTTATTCTCACCTAATGCCACTATTAAACCGTGATCTATTATGGTTCTTTGGTGGAAATTGTCTGCATTATATGCCTGATGATGAAATTAGTTTTTATCAGCAGCTTGAAGAGCTACGCTTTAGCGCAGAAGATGCGGGTCATGACTTCGATTATGCCGCAGCCAAACAAAGCTTAGCCCAAACGTACTAATCATCTTTACTATCGCTAATTATTACTGACAGGCATTACACACGGATATTAATCAAAAGTATTCACCAAAGGTATTGGCGATTGATGGTAACAACATCGTGATCTAAACCTACGTGCCTAAAAACAAGCTTAGCTGAAAGTACTCTATACTCCATTAATTACATCAATCTACATCTGCCTAGCACTTCAACTAAGCGATGAACAACAGGTTTACACTATGTCCGAAGAAGATGCTCTAGGCCGATTAACCACACGCACTCTCGCCATGCCCTCTGACACCAACGCTGCTGGCGATATTTTTGGCGGATGGGTATTATCACAAATGGATATTGCGGCTGGAATATGCGCTGGACAACGCGCTCAAGGGCGTGTGGTGACGGTTGCGGTAGAGAGCATGAGCTTTATTCGTGCAGTCAAAGTAGGCGACATTTTAGGCTTATATACACACATTGCTGTATTAGGTAGAACCTCTATGGTGGTGCATGTAGAGGCATGGGTCAGACGGGATCGTATTGGCTTACGAGAGAAAGTCACCGAAGGTCGATTTAAGTTTGTTGCACTTGATGAAAATGGGGTATCTACCCCGGTACCCGCAGAAGAAGATTTACCTGATTACGCGAGAGACAATTAACTTACCTGAATATCTTTAATCATCAGCTGTACCGACTCCTGCCCTCGAAAGAGGTTAACTGACAGCTGATACACCAACCGCACTTTTGATACCGTATTATTAGGCCACTGATCAACATCGACATTAAAGGCAATACCGTCAACGGTATGAGTCGCTTGAACATCGGCACTGGTCGCAAGCACCAGCTTTAAATGCTTTTCGCCAACAATACGCTGACTCACTATAAAAAACTCACCATCAAATAGCGGCTCCGGAAAGCCTTGCCCCCAAGGACCTGCTTGTTGAATAGCATGAGCTATTGGCAGGCTAATTTCATTGACAGATAGCTCACCGTCACTCAGCATCAGCTCGTGAAAATCTTCTGGCGCTAAGACATTTTCTACCGCTCGGTCAAACAACTGGGAAAATTCTGCATAATCATTTTTGTGTAAACTCAAACCCGCAGCCATTGCGTGTCCACCAAATTTTTGCAGAATTGAAGGATGCGCTGTCGCGATAGAATCTAACACATCACGAATATGCAAATTAGGAATAGAGCGTGCAGAACCTTTAATATAATCGGAATCAACATCAGATGGCGCAAACGCTATCACTGGACGGTAGTATTTCTCTTTAATACGAGAGGCCACAATACCCACCACGCCTTGGTGCCATGACTCGTTATATAAACAAATACCCGAAGGAATGTTGGTGTCGTTACCATCTGCATTAGCCGTCACAACACTGTCTACGCC
>JBLHVA010000057.1:0-8932 GCA_047630005.1 Candidatus Endobugula sp.
AGCTAAAACCCAGCATTAACGGCATTACAAGACTATAACAAGCAAAAAAGACCTGGATGATCAAAAAATAAACACTTTAGGGCTTCGTTTCTTTTGTTGATTCTGAGATAATGCGCGGCCATTTTATATATTGAGCCGTCGGGAATCTTGTACATTACCGACAATAACTGAACAAATGGTTGCGCTACACAAGTGAGCGACCATACACACAGGATCAAAAGAATGACTGAGGTTGATACCCCTGTTCAAGTTTTTACCAATCTAACCGCCGACCAACTGATTGCGGAAGCCATCGAACGCGGTGAAGGTAAACTGACACACACTGGCGCACTTGCGACCGAAACTGGCGCACGTACAGGTCGTTCACCTGCTGATCGCTTCATTGTTGAGGAGCCTTCAACGGCAGAAGCGATTGACTGGGAGACGGTAAACCGCCCATTCCCAACTGATAAATTTGACGCGCTATGGACTCGTGTAGAGAACTATGTAGCTGAAGTAGACAGCTTTGTATCTAAGTTCCACGTAGGTGAAGACCCAGATCACTACCTTCCTGTTCGCGTGACGACTGAGACAGCATGGCATAGCCTGTTTGCCTACAACATGTTTATCCGCACCAACAAGTACAACCCAAAATCTAAAGAAGAGTGGACTATTCTTCACGCAGCAAACTTTGTTTGTGAGCCTGAGCGTGATGGCACTAACTCTGAAGGTATTGTTTGCATTAACTTTGCACAACGTAAAATTCTGCTTGCCGGTATGCGTTATGCGGGCGAAATGAAAAAGTCTATGTTCTCAGTACAGAATTTCTTATTACCAGAAAAAGACGTGATGCCGATGCATTGCTCGGCTAACGTCGGCAAAGATGGCGATACCTGCTTATTTTTCGGTCTATCAGGCACAGGCAAAACAACATTGTCTGCTGATCCTGAACGCTACCTTATTGGTGATGACGAGCACGGATGGGCTAAAGGCGCTGTATTTAATATCGAAGGCGGCTGCTACGCAAAAACTATCGATCTTAGCCAAAAGAATGAACCCGTTATTTGGGATGCTATTCGTACTGGCGCTATCGTTGAGAACGTTGTTCATAACGAAGCTGGCGTACCGGATTACCACAATACTAGCCTTACCGAAAATGGTCGCTGTTCGTACCCTCTAGAACACGTAGAAATGCGTCAACTAGAAAATCGCGCTGGCGAACCGAAGAACGTTATCTTCTTAACCTGTGATGTCACCGGTGTTATTCCGCCCGTTTCTATCCTCAGTAAAGAAGCCGCTGCATATCACTTTTTATCAGGTTATACCGCTCGTGTAGGCTCAACTGAGCTCGGCGCAGAGGCGGGTATTCACCCAGCATTTTCTACCTGCTTTGGTGCACCGTTTATGCCACGTCCTGCACGTGAATACGGTGATCTACTAATGAAACGCGTAGAAGAGTTTGACGCTAAAGTATTCCTAGTGAATACCGGTTGGACTGGCGGTTCTGGTGGTGCGAACGGTAAAGGTTCACGCTTCCCAATCCCCGTGACGCGTGCGGTTGTTGCTGCCATTCAAAATGGCGCATTAGACAATGTGAAAACTGAACACTTAGATATCCTCAACTTAGATATTCCTACGACTATCCCCGGTGTTGACGCACAATACGTTAATCCTTTAGTCGCTTGGGAAGATCGCGCAGAATACGATGCGCAAGCATCTAAGCTTGCCGGTCTATTTGCTGAAAACATTAAGAAGTTTAACGTAAGCGAAGACGTTGCAGCCGCTGGCCCACAAGGCTAATAGTTAAAACGCACTACGCACGCTGATAAGAAAGGTCGCATTTGCGGCCTTTTTTATTGCCTATTGTTTATGCTTATCCGCTATTATTAATAACGATACGGGATACTGTAAGAGCATCTCACACACGAAGTAATGTAGAAACAAGGACTTCTATGATCATTAGACCCGCACAAACACTTGACATCCCCCTGCTAGTCAATTTCTGGCAAGCAATTGACGGGATAACTAAAGATCGGCCTTTTGGTGGTGACAGTGCAGAGAAACACGTTCATGCAAAGAAAATATTGCAGCATACAATCGATTCAGAAAACGCAGCCGTACTCATTGCCTCATCAACTGAATATGACATAATCGGCACTATTTCCGGTCATGTATTCGAAAAGCCGGGTGTTAATTTAGCAAAAGTAGGCGTAGTTTATAGCTTATGGGTAGACGAAGAGCACCGCTGCCAAGGCGTTGGGCAGCAGTTATTAACCTACCTCGAAAATGCGTTAATCACTAAAGGCGCGCAAGCTTTTCAAGTAGGCTGGGATACTGGAAATACTACGGCGGAGCAATGGTGGCAAAAAAGGGGCTACGCGCCCTACGAAACTATTGCGAGCAAAGTGGTTAGTAAATAATTCATGCAAATGCGCTCAAGAAATTACATAATAATATTAGCGAATATTCAATTGTAGGAAAACATATGAAACTTATAGCAATTAGTCTGTTATCAATCACTCTTAGCGCTTGTACATGGGTAGAGCTGAGCTCACAGGGAAAAGGCGTTGCCATCAGACAGCAAACCGACTCGATAGATGGTTGCCAACGCATTGGTACCGTAACAGCAAAAACACGAGCAAGTATTGTTGCCGGCACTAGTCGAGAAGATAAAAAGATCGCAGAAGAATTATCGATATTAGCGCGCAACGAAGCCGCCACACTGAACGCTAACACCATTGTAGCCAAAAATAATATCGGCGACGGCCAGCAATCTTTTATTGCCTATAGCTGCCCGTAATCTATTCACCACTTCACACAGTCTTCGTTATGCCTAACACTAAAGGTATCCATACCGCTGACAATAAGGTTTGCACCGTAATGATGGTAGCCATTAGCTCTGCATCACCGCCTAATTGTTTGGCCAGCACATATGCTGACGTTGCCGTCGGTAATACGGCTAATATTAGCAATACTTTATACTCTATTCCGCTTACCCCAAATACGGCAGCTAGCACGACAGCCAATATAGGCAACAACAAAAACTTTACCAAGCAAGATAAAAATAAAGGCAAGGCTACACCGTTAAATGCCCGAAGACTAAGTGCGGCCCCTACCGTTAACAAACCTAAAGGTAATGCCACTTGTGAAAAAATTGTGAGGATCTCACTCAACACATAAGGTAATGCGATGTTACTCACATTGATAACAACACCGACCACGCAACCGATGATTAACGGATTACTGACAATCGACATCAGCAATCGTCGAAGGCGTTGAGATGATACTTTTTCGGCATACAGCTCTAAGATGGTCACGCATAATATATTGACCAGAGGAATCATAATCGCCACCATGACCAAGGCGATGACCACACCTTCCGAACCATATAAAGCGGCCACTATCGCTAAGCCTACATAAGTATTGAAACGGATACCCCCTTGGAATACCGAAGTGAATGCAGGGTCAGTTAATACTTTCTGTTTTCTACTGACCCAATGAGCTAAAACCATCAAACCAGTCATTAACAATAAAATAGAAACCAGCAATGGGGCAATCGACAGAACATTTATACTGCCCATTTCCGCTGCTGCCATTTTGCTAATCAATAACGCAGGAAAAAAAACATAGTAGGTGATTTTTTCTGCACCACTCCAAAAACCATGATCAGGAAAAGCCATTCTTCTAAAAAAAGCACCGACTAATATAATAAAAAATATCGGCAAAATAGATAACACAATCGCCATAACAATCTCTACAGACTAAAAAATATCACGCACATCATTCACGTGGTGATGTGAGTTTAATACCTAGCAAAAATAAATTAGGCACCAGTAACAATGTCACGAAAGTGGAAAACAACACCCCAAAAGATAACGACACCACCATAGGAATGAGAAACTGTGCTTGCACACTGGTTTCAAACATAATCGGTAACAAACCAATAAACGTGGTTAGCGAAGTGAGGATGATGGCACGAAACCGATCCTGTCCTGCTTGCGCTAATACATCAATCACGTCATTACCTTTTTTATATAAATGCTGAATACGATCGAGCAGAACTAAGTTGTCGTTCACCACAACACCCGCGCAAGCCAACAAGCCGAGCATCGACATAATACTCATGGCTTTATCCATAATTAAATGGCCTAGTATTGCGCCAACAAAACCAAAAGGTATCGCCGTCAAAATTAACAATGGCTGCCAATACGAACGGAAAGCAATCGCCATCAAGCCGTAACTCACAAAAATAGCCACTAACATATTAATATATAAGGTGCTGTTAAATTCTTTTTGATCGTTTAACGAACCCGCAACCTCCATATGCAAACCAATGAATTGCTGTTGCCAAAGAGGCAAGTTTTCACTTAACACTTGATTCGCTAAAGTCAGCGCGTCAACGCCTTCAGTAAGCTCCGCAGAAACAATGATGGTGCGCCGTCGGTTCTCACGATTAATCACACTGTAGCCAGCAATGTCTACGACTTCTGCCACACTCGTCAACGGTACGGATCGCCCATCTTGGGTACGAATATAAACACCCTCAATATGCTCTAATGTGTTGCGCTCATTTTCTGGATAACGCAGCATCACTTTTATATCTTCCGTGCCTCTTGGTATGCGTTGTACTTCTATACCATAGAAGCCCTGCCTGATTTGCGAAGCGATATCCGCCAAGCGCAAACCCAAGACTTCAGCATGGGGTTTAACGCGTAATTCAACTTCTTTACGCGCACCTTCTAAGGTATCTTCAATATCATATACACTTTCGTAAGTAGCGAGTATTGACTTCAATGCTGCCACTGAGTCCGACAATATTTGCTGGTTATTACCCGCAACGTTTACGCGAAAACGTAGGGCTTTACGGTTAGAATTAATCGTATAACGTAAACTTAATTCTTTCACCCCCTCTAAATCACCGATACTTTTTCGCCAACGGTCTTTCACCTGAATAATGTTGACAGTGCGATCTTCAGCAGGCATTAAAGCCACTCTTACACGCACGGTGTTGCCAGATGCGATGGAACGTATCGCTCGAATAAACACTTGATCGCCGTTAATACCGACCAGCTTTTTATCATTCTTTAATTGGTAAGCAGCTTGTTCAATTTGTTGCTGTACTTTTTTCACGTCGTCAAACGCTGCGCCTTCCGCTAGCGTAGCAGAGATACGGATACTGTTAGACGTAGCCTGCACTTTAAACGATGACTTAACGTATCCCCCAGACAAATACATCGTAAAAACAATCACAAAAAACAATAAGAACAGCGCCAGTGTTTGGCCGTTAAAACGTAAGGTTTTTTCTAAGAAAGGACGATAGTATTTTTCGGCAGCGGCTTCCATTCCTTGCGACATTTTATTGCGTAATCGCGTAAACCAAGAAGGTGGTTTTTGCGTCGACTTATCATCGACACTAATACGATAATGGGATAAATGTGAAGGTAAAATCAACAGCGATTCGATCAGTGAAAACAACAAGCAAACAATAACCACTACCGCAATAGGATATGCTAACGAACCCATCCAACCCGGCAAACCAAACATACCTGAAAAGAAAATCACGGTACTAATAACAGCAAACAATACCGGTTTGTAAACAAATAAAACACCCGCTTTTGCTGCTGCAATACCTTGCTCACCGCGACGCTGGCTAGCATAAACACTTTCACCGACAATGATCGCATCATCAACAACGATTCCCAGCGCCAACAAAAAACCATACATTGATAACATGTTAACGGTAATGCCGGTATACGGCAGCAACACAAATACGCCAATAAAAGCCGTGGCGATACCGACACTCACCCAACCGGCAAGAGCAGGGGTTAAGAACAACATCAACACGACGAACACTAACACCAAGCCACTAATGGCGTTTTTTAACAACAGGTTCATACGGCTTTCAAATAACAACGAGCGGTCACGCCAAATGGTTAATTCCATATCAGCTGGTAAACGCGGGCGCAAGGTATCGATAAGTGCTTTGGCTTCTCCGGCGGCATCAAGTACATCTGGTGGCGTGGTGGTATACAGTTCTAAATAGGCGGCTGGCTGGCCGTTAAAATTATCTTCACTGTCGTCATCGACAAAGCCATCACTAATTACCGCAATATCGCCCAACAATAACTGCGCGCCATTATCGCTAGTGGCAATAACAATATTGGCAAATTCTTTTTCGGTATAGGCTTGACCACGGGTTTGAACTTGCACATTACCTGCATTCGTTTTAACCGTACCTCCAGGCACATTTAACGATGAGCGGCGAATACGGGTGGCGATTTCGTCTAAGGTTACATCATATTGGCGTAACGTTTTTTCAGAAACTTCTATCGACATTTCATTATTACGTACCCCTTCGAGAGCCACACTGGATACCGAAGGGAGCAATGTCACTTCGTCTCGCAACCATTGCGCGGTTTCTTTTAATCGCTGCTCATTGGCATCACCATGAATGGCAATGCTCATCAATGGTCGCTTTGGAATACTTTCTACAACATTTACGGTATCCACTTCATCGGGCAAGGTGGTTATTGCATCGATACGTGTTTTTACATTATTTAATAAGCGTTGACTATCGTACCCATCCACAATAGTTAATGTCACTTGCGCTAAACCTTCACGTGCCGCTGAGAATATTTCGTCAATGCCTTCTAAATCGGCGACAGCTTCTTCTAAACGCACAACCACTTGCTGCTCAACTTCGCTGGGGCTTGCACCATTATAGGAAGTGCTAATACTGATACTGCTTTGATCCGTTTGCGGAAAAACGGTCTTACCAACTGTTGGGATATTTTTTAAGCCCACCAACAAAATCACCACCATTAATAAATTAGCGGCAATTGGATTTTCAATAAACCATTCAACAATGCGTTTCATATATTGATCTTATCGTATTCGTTTTTAGCGGTGTGGTTTTTAGGACTATATGCTTATTGGTGTTAACTCACTCTAGCTGGGATCGCGCATTCGTTTGCGTTTCCACCGGCTCTCTCACTTGAACTATTACCTTCATACCTGACTGCAACACCCGAGGATCACTGACTACGACTCTATCGCCCTCGGCTACATCGCCTCGTACTAAGATCATGCCTTTCTCAGTACCAACTACTTGAATAGCGCGCTGCTGAATATGGTCATTCTCAACTACGTACAACCATTGATTTTTAATGACCGCTTTTTCTGGCAAAGCAATCACCGCATCTAAGGTTATTCCCTCAATTACCGCATCAACAAACAAACCCATCACCAGTGGATAGGCATGTATGTTCACATCAAACGGAGCACGCACGCTGGCAATCGCAGCATAAAAACGGGTGGTTGCATCGACCGCTGATTCAGTGCGAATTAAACTTGCCTGCCATTGACGGTTTTCACCTGCTAAATTTGCTGACAATGCAATTGAACGCTGCTCACCTTCTTCAAAAACCGTGCCTAGTGGCAATCCTAAAAAAGCCAATTGCCTATCACTTAATGGCAGCCGAACTTCGGCGCTGCCGCTATCATAAATATCGGCAATCGTTGTTCCAGTAGTAACATATTGCCCAACATCCACATAACGTGTATCCACCCGCCCTTTAAACGGTGCAGTAATTGTCGCGCGCTGCACACTTAATTGAGCGAGATTACGCTGTGCTCGTGCTGACGCTAATTGTGATTGTGCTGCATTCACTTGTGGGGCACGTAATGACAACGCATTGGCATCCTTGCTGCCTAAATCACGCCACTCACGCTGCGCTTGTCGAGCCTGCCCTTTCTCTAACGCTAATTCACGAGCCGCGACCGCAACCTGCGCTTCGGCTTCGACTAATCGATATTGGTAATCTCGATCATCTAAGCTAACCAGTGTGTCATCTTTAGCAAACTCCCTACCATCAATAAAATGCGTATTAACCGAAGTCACACGACCCGACACTTCGGCAATCAATTTGATTGCACGACGCGGCTCAACGGTTCCTTGGGTAGCCACATACAAGATTTTAGTTTGGGGCTTGGCTGCCATGACCGACACGGATGGCGGTGGTGTGGCCGTAGGTGGTCGCGTTTTAGGCTGAGGCCGAAACCAATAGAGCGCGGCAGCAATAAGCGCCCCTACTAACAAAACAATTATCACCTTGACTGAACCTCTGTGACGGTTCATTTATTCTTTCCTCTCTACGGTTTATTGTGACTTGTGACGACTAATTCATTACGCTAATGGCGTACCATGAGTGTTAATTCAGCAGCACATAAAAAAAAAAATATTTCAAGACTGTTTATACGCTGGAATTTACGCATAATGCCATACTTTTGTTTAAGGAACCTCTGATCAAATCGTGCATCATTTTTCATCGGCTAAAATCGCCTGCTTTTTCGTTGCCTACACGGATGTAGGTAATTGGCGTGAGCAGGAGCGAAAGTCATTGCCAAGGTTGGCAAGATGCGCGAGGCAGGAGCCGGAAGATTTACCTACGGTTCGCGCCTCAAATCAGACGATTTTATCTCAATGAAAGTCTGATTCAGACTTAATCAGAGGTTCCATAATTCAAACGGCTTAAGAACCGTTTATTTGTCCCATTTTATTTTAGGTTGGCTTAGGAAACCCCTGATCTCACCGCAACTATAAGTGATTCTCTTTTATGACTAGTATTTTTCAACGCATTGCCGATGAACTTTCAGTACAATTAACACAAGTGACTGCTGCTGTCGGCTTGCTCGATGATGGCGCAACAGTGCCTTTTATTTCTCGTTACCGAAAAGAAGTCACTGGCAGCCTAGACGATACACAAATGCGTCAACTAGAAGAACGCTTGGGGTATCTACGTGAATTAGAAGATCGTCGCGCTGCCATTGTTAAGAGTATCGATGAGCAAGGTAAATTAACCCCAGCGCTCAGCGCCGACATTGCAACAGCGACCACCAAAAACCAGCTAGAAGACATTTACTTGCCTTATAAGCTCAAGCGCCGCACCAAAGG
>JBLHVA010000058.1:0-8681 GCA_047630005.1 Candidatus Endobugula sp.
TTGTTGAAGTAGCGGGTGTTGCTGGTAGCGTATTAAGTATCTCTATTTTTTCGACCACCTTACTGACCGGCGATAATAAAACCGTCATTGTTGCGAATGAGGATGTGTTTGGAGGAAATATTACTAGCTACAATAGAAGACACAAACCGTGTAAATTTAGCGGTCGATGTGGCTTAGGATTCAAGTGCTCAGCAAGTAAAAGATGAGCTAAAAGCATTGGCTGCTGCTGATCGTATATTAAAAGATAAAGATGTGACTATTTACGTTGTTGAGTTAGCAGACTCTTCTGTTAATTTAGTCTTTAGACCTTGGGTAAGCGCCGCGGATTATTGGAGTGTGAAATTTGATTTGAATGAAAAAATTAAACAACGCTTCGAAGAAGCTAGTATTGGCATCCCTCACCCAATAATGGATCTTAATGTTAGCAAAACATGATAAATACAGATAACATGATGCTTTTATTAAGGCGGCTGTATTGAGGTGCTTGGCTTAACTGTCGCCAGATCTTAATAATAACTATTAGCTCAATAAAGAGAATTTATAGGACTTTTACTGAAAAAGTTCTATGATTCTCTTTTTGTTTTCCTCTCAACCTTACTTAACTATACAGACTTATCAGGAGATAATGATGGCCGTTCTTGTTGGCAAACCAGCCCCAGACTTTACCGCCCCAGCAGTACTTGGTTCAGGCGAAATTAATGAAAGCTTTAACTTTGCTGAAGCCACCAAAGGCAAAAAAGCAGTGGTGTTTTTCTATCCTTTAGATTTTACCTTTGTATGCCCTTCAGAATTGCTAGCGTTTGATAGCCGTATCGCTGAATTTGAGAAGCGCGGTGTTGAAGTGATTGGCGTATCGATTGATAGCCATTGGACACACAATGCGTGGAGAAATACAGCAGTAAACGACGGTGGTATTGGCCCAGTTAAATATACACTTGTTGCAGATATGAAGCACGAAATTTGCCAAGCCTATGACGTGGAATCAGAAGGTGGTGTTGCTTACCGTGGTTCTTTCTTGATCGATGAAGAAGGTCAGGTACGCCATCAAGTAGTGAATGACTTACCGTTAGGTCGTAACGTAGATGAGATGCTACGTATGATTGATGCTTTAGCGTTCCACCAAGCGCATGGCGAAGTTTGCCCTGCTGGTTGGAAAGAAGGCGATAAAGGCATGACAGCAAGCCCAGAAGGCGTTGCTTCTTACCTAAGTGATAATGCAGATACACTATAAGTAAAGTGATTCTGTTAGACATAAAAAAAGCCGCTTGTTAGCGGCTTTTTTTATGTCGGCTGATAATGGAGAATCCTATCAGTGTCTAGCGTTTTAGCGTTTATCTTTGCAAGTGTTCTAACTTACCTTCAGCGCCATCCCACTCTTCTGCATCGGCAGGAGCTTCTTTCATTTCAGTGATGTTGGGCCAAGTTTCAGCTAATTCAGCATTCAGCTCTAAAAACACTTCTTGGCCTTCAGGCAACTCATCTTCCGAGAAGATCGCATCAACAGGACATTCTGGCTCACATAGCGCGCAGTCAATACACTCATCTGGGTGTATCACCAAGAAGTTAGGGCCTTCATAAAAACAATCGACAGGGCAAACTTCTACACAGTCTGTGTGTTTACATTTAATACAATTTTCCCCAACAACAAATGTCATGGTGGTCGAACTCCTAATACGGTAGTTAATTCTGTAGCGAATAAATACTGGCTAATATAATAAGGCCCGCATTCTATCGCTTTTTGTGGTTTTATTAAACCTAAAAACGATAGCTGAATCACGAAAGTCTGCACAGGTTCTTGATGCACCTAGAAAACTTTAAAGCTCGCTCACGACCAATAAGGTCGTAACGCGGTTTTAAAGCTTTCTATGCACACCAATAACCAGCACAGCTTTTTCGTGTCAGCTACGGTTTTTAGGTTAATCTTTTCTCAGTAATTACTTAGAACCAATAAATAACTATTTATAGCCAAACTTGTAGTCAAACGATAGTGCTGGTGGCTATCCGCTTATTGAGTGGCTTTTTTTAAATCAAACAGTGCCTCTAATGCTTGTCGTGGTGTTAAGTCATCAGGGTTAATAGAAGACAGCATTTCTATTGCAGGATGTGGGGCGCTAGGGAATAGCTCGTCCTGTTGGGGCATTTCTTGAGGTGCTAGGGTGTGCTGAACTTGGCTTAAGCCCGTTACCGGCACATTAATTGTTGCGGTGTTAGATGTACTTGAATAGCTGTTGCTATGTGGGTGTTGCCCACTTTCTAATAATCGTAATTGCTGCTGTGCTTCGTTAACCACTGATTGAGGAATGCCCGCTAATTTAGCCACCTGTAAACCATAACTTTGGCTGGCTGCGCCTTCTTCAATACGATGTAAAAACACAATATTGTCATTATGTTCTGTTGCGGATAAATGCACATTAGACACGCCAGTAACAGATTCTGGCAGACTAGTAATTTCAAAATAATGAGTAGCAAATAAACACAGCGCTTGGATATGTTCTGCTAGGTGATGTGCGCACGCCCACGCGAGCGATAAACCGTCAAAGGTGCTGGTGCCGCGACCGATTTCATCCATTAACACTAAACTGTTTTTGGTGGAATTTTGCAAAATATTAGCGGTTTCTGTCATCTCCACCATAAAGGTTGAGCGACCACCGGCAAGGTCATCTGATGAACCAATACGAGTGAAGATACGATCCACAATGCTAATAGTCGCACTTTTTGCAGGTACATAACTGCCTATATGCGCGAGTAAGGTGATCAGTGCGGTTTGTCGCATATAAGTCGATTTGCCCCCCATGTTGGGGCCGGTAATAATTAACATACGGCGGTCATGATTGAGACTGACATCGTTAGGCACAAAGGGAGCGGTACCCGCTAATACTTCCTCTACAACCGGGTGGCGGCCCTGTTCAATAGTAATACTATTGGTTTCTGCTGCTGTGAGTGTAGGGCAACAAAACTGTAAACGATCTGCTCGCTCGGCAAGAGTGGTTAACACATCTAATTCCGCCACTGCCGCTGCAGAAATATGCAAGGCCAGTAATTGCTCATTAAGCTGTTCGACAATGGTTTCGTATAACGCTTTTTCTCGGCTTAGTGCACGGCTTTTCGCTGAAAGTGCTTTATCTTCAAACACTTTTAATTCTGGCGTGATGAAACGTTCAGCATTTTTTAAGGTTTGGCGACGAATATATTCAGCCGGTGCCTTATCTGATTGTGCGCGACTGATCTCAATGTAATAACCATGTACGCGGTTGTAGCCGACTTTTAATGTGGCTATCCCGGTGCGCTCCTTTTCTTGGGTTTCTAAATCAATTAAAAACTGCCCCGCGTGACTGCTGATATTGCGCAATTCATCTAATTCGCTGTCGTAGCCTTCAGCAATGACACCACCATCACGAATCACTACCGGTGGGTTTTCAATAATGGCTTGTTCGAGTAAGGCGACTATTTCGGGGAAGGTGCTGATAGACCCACTCAGTTGTGTTAACAACGGGCAGGCTTTATCTAACACTAACGCAGCTAATAACTCTTGCAGCTGGGGGTAAACGGCGAGGGATAAACACAAGCGAGACAAATCCCGTGGACGAGCAGAACGCAGCGCTACACGGCCTAAAATACGCTCTAAATCGCCAATCGACTTGAGCGTATCGTGCATAGGCTCAAAGCGATAATTGCCAAGTAAAGTACCAATAGCCTCTTGGCGTTGGACTAAGACATCCTGCTGCGTGAGAGGGCGATTAATCCAACGAGCCAATTGGCGACTGCCCATTGTGGTTGCGCAGGTATTTAAAATGGAAAACAGTGTATTGTCTTCACCACCAGATAAATTAGTACACAGCTCTAAATTACGTCTTGTCGATGCATCCATTAATACTGAGTCTTGGCGGTTTTCTTGTTGTAGGCGACAGATGTGGGGCAGTGCAGTACGTTGAGTTTCTTGCACATAAGCCATCACGCAGCCAGCTGCGCCTTTTGCTACGGTTAACTCTTCGCAGCCAAATGCGATTAAGTCACGTGTACCAAACTGCTCACACAGCAAACGCTGCGCGGTATCTAGGTCGAATTCCCACGGTGCGCGATAGCGTAAGCCTTTACGTTTTGCGCCAATAGTGGTGTTTTCTAAATCTTGATTCAGTAGTAATTCAGCAGGATTTAGACGTTGTAATTCGGCGGCTAAGGCGTCTTCTGACTCCACTTCTAATACATAAAAACGGCCACTACCGACATCCAACGTGGCAATACCATAAGTATTTTCTTCTGCGCTCTTGTTTCCTGTGCCCTTGCTTCCTGGGCTTGCGACAACATTAACCGCCACTAATAAATTATCTTGTTTCGCATTCATTAGTGCTTCGTCGGTCACTGTACCGGGTGTCACAATACGCATCACTTTACGTTCGACAGGGCCTTTGCTCGTCGCAGGGTCGCCCACTTGCTCACAAAGCGCTACCGATTCGCCTGCTTGCACTAACTTGGCTAAATAACCATCCGCAGCATGGTAGGGAATGCCGGCCATGGGGATTGGCTCCCCGCAAGATTTTCCACGAGAGGTTAAGGTAATATCTAAAATTTGCGATACGCGTTTCGCATCATCAAAAAACAACTCGTAAAAATCCCCCATCCGATAAAACACCACCTCATGAGGGTGCTCAGCTTTAATGGCTAAGTATTGTTGGATCATGGGTGTGTGTTGTGGCGTTTCGGTGGTCATAATGTTTGATCTTATTCTTTAATGAGTAGAAGGCTGCATCTAAAGGATTGTGACGTGCCGAGTAGGATTGTTTTTCCCTTGTCGTTTTTTCTGGTGCCTAGCGTCTACAGTCTAACGCCACTTCGTCCAAGGGTCGTCATCGTCGCTGCTAGAAGATGAGCCGTGACCTGCATCCGGTTTGCGGTTGGTTGGTCTGTCTGATCTTTGTGGGCTTTTACTGCCACTGTTTCGATCATGACTTGCAGCTTTTCTAGCGCGTTTTTCTTGCAGTCTTACTGCATCTTCTAAGTCTAGTTCGGCGGGTTCGCCGGGGACTTGGCCTTCGGGTATTACGCGATCTCTAGGGGAAAGTTCGAATTGTTCGTTAGATGCTCTAGGTAAGCTTTTTAGTTGGTATAAATAAAAGCTCTCTACTTTTTCTCTTGCCCAGTCAGTTTTTTTCAAAAACTTCACACTTGAATCAATACTGGGATTGGTCTTAAAGCAATTGATATTAAGATAGGCAAAAAGGATTTCAAAACCGTAATGATCGACGAGTTCTATTAGTAGGTTTTTTAAACTCAATCCGTGTAATGGGTTGGTTTTATAATTGGTCTTATTGCTAGTGTCGTCGTCGTTGGTGTTAGTCATATAAGCGCCTAGTCTAGCGTGTAAAAGTAGTTGTAAGTGAGGGTTGAAAATAATAGCCAGCATTATACCTGCCATGGAGTATGCAAAATAGCCACATTCAGTGTTTTATGGTATTTCTTTATTGCGCTTTTATATGGCTATTTAAGGCTGTGCTGTATATGTCTTTAATAACGATTAGTTTACACTCGCTTCCTAAATCTTAAATGAGCTAGTCTTTGTGCGTAATTTTTTAAATAGTCTTGAACCCACTGAATCCCCTAAAACCCTAATGCAGCAATTTTTAGGCGTGTTCGCCTATAGCCGTCGGGCGATGGTGCTGGTGTGGCAAACATCGCCTCGGTTAACCTATTTATTGGGCGGGCTTACCTTGATAGCGGGTTTGTTGCCAGCCTTAATTGCTTACGTGGGCAAGCTCATCGTCGATCAGGTTATTGTGAGTAGCGCGTATTACCAGCAATGGCAGCAGTTCGAGAGCGCAGACAGTACATGGTTATTATGGCTGTTATTGATTGAAGCAATATTAGTTATTGGCTTGGTGGGCATCCAGCGGGGCATTTCGGCGGTGCAGTCTTTGCTTCGTGCTTTGCTGGGTCATCGAGTGAATGTGATGATCTTAGAGAAAGCCCAAACACTGAGTTTGGCGCAATTTGAGGATTCCGAATTTTACGACAAGTTAGTCCGCGCGCGCCGAGAGGCGTCTAGCCGCCCCCTGGCATTGGTGAATAAAACCTTTGGCTTACTACAGAATGCCATCGCTTTGGCGGGTTTTTCGGTATTGCTATGGCAGTTTTCCCCGTGGGTGATTGCGATGTTGTTTGTGGCGGCGTTACCGGGCTTTTTAGCCGAGGCAAAGTTTTCGGGGCAGGCCTTTCGTTTATTCCGCTGGCGCTCGCCAGAGTCGCGTAAGCAAAATTATTTAGAAACTTTATTGGCGCGAGAAGATTCGGTTAAAGAGATCAAGTTATTTGGTTTAGGCAAGTTATTTTTAGATCGCTATAAAGCTATTTTTGATGGCTTATATCATGAAGATCGCTCCCTTACTTTACGTCGTGATGGCTGGGGTTTTGTGATGAGCGTGATTGCTAGCGCGACGTTTTATGCGGCGTATCTATGGGTGATTGTCGATACCGTCACCGCGGTTATTACCTTGGGCGCTATGACTATGTATTTGGTGGTGTTTAAACAAGGGCAGGGCGCGATTACGGCAAGTTTAACGTCGATTAGTGGCATGTATGAGGATAACTTATACGTGTCTAATTTATACGAATATCTAGAGCAGCCCGGCGAAGAATTTAACGGCGGTAAAAAATCGGGCAGCCAACCGCATGATGGTATTCGTTTTGAGAACGTCAGCTTTAGTTACAAAGGTTCCTCGCAATTAGCTTTAGATGCCGTATCGTTTCATTTGCCTGCGGGTCACAGTTTGGCGATAGTCGGTGAAAATGGCTCGGGTAAAACGACGTTAATCAAACTAATGAGTCGCTTGTATCAACCCACATCCGGTCGAATTTTATTTGATGGCACTGATATTAATGAATGGGATGGCGAAGCATTACGAGCACATATCGGTGTTATATTCCAAGATTTTTTACGTTATCAATTTACTGTAGGCGAAAACTTAGGTGTGGGTCAGCTCAGTGTATTTGATGATAAAGCCAGCTGGCAACAAGCCGCAGAAAAAGGCGGTGCTGCTGACTTCATTAATCGCTTACCAGCAACGTATAACACGCAGTTAGGTCGATGGTTTAAAGGCGGTCAAGAGTTATCGGGTGGACAGTGGCAAAAACTAGCGTTATCGCGAGCATTGATTAGGCAGGATGCTGATATTCTTATTCTAGATGAACCGACTGCCGCAATGGATGCGCAAGCAGAGGCGGATATTTTTAATCGCTTTAAAGAAGCGTCTGCCGGTAAAACCGTGGTGCTTATATCCCATCGTTTTTCTACTGTGCGTATGGCTAATGAAATTTTGGTGATAGATCAAGGTCGTGTAGTCGAGCGAGGTAATCACGAAAGCTTACTAAAAGATAAGGGTACTTATGCCCGCTTATTTACTTTACAGGCAAAAGGTTATCAATAAATTCTTAATATTTTTTTAGAGTGATTTAAGGGCAATGGACACCGAGTCAAGCTCGGTATGACGGCTTTTTAATATACTGCGCTCGTCAATCTGGGCAGTGTTTTTTTACTGATCCGGAATCCATTGTCGTTATAAAGAGACTGATTTCTCGCTAATTAATTTTACTACGATAAGATTGATTAAGACCAAAAAAAACGCAGTAATAAAAAAATTCCTAAGCCGACACTAATGGTCAGTAATAAGTTTTTCCAGCGCCATGCAGTTACGGCAGCAACGATAGCGCTGATTAAATAAGGGTTGTAAATGCTCAGCCATAGTTCCCCTTTAGGCGTTAGCACGATAGGGATAAACAGTGCGGTTAATACTGCGACGGGTACGTAAGCTAAGGCAATTTTAAACCATTCAGGAAACACTATTTTTTGTGCAAAACCAAATAATACCCAGCGTACTGAATAGGTCGCCAGCACCATCCCTAGAAGCAAAATAAGATCATGATGCATGGCGATCTCCTTCTGATGTGGTGGGTGCAACAGATGTAGTGTTAGCTTCTTTACAAATGACTGCCGACCAACCGTAGCCCACGGCAACACCTGTAGACGCAGCAAATAATAATCCTAGGTGATAAGGCCAGTGGGCGCAGGCAATACTCAGTACACCAGCAGTAACGGCTGCAAACCAAAACGATTTTGAGCGCAGTAGCGGGAATACAATGCCAATAAAGGTCACCACCATCGCAAACTCTAAGCCCCAATTCTCAATGTTAGGAATTTGTGCGCCCAGCAATATGCCGATGGCTGTCCAGGCAATCCAGTTAAGATACATAGAAAGCCAAGAGCCTAAATAAAACCAATGGAAGTGTGAATGTGAGAACTGATCGCCAAAACGGCTTACTGCAGCTGCATAGGTTTCGTCGGTAATACCAAAAGCCAATAGCGAACGCCACGCCAGTGATAAATGTGCGATGGCTTCCTTAAGTGCCGCTGCATAGAGTAAATGCCTAAGATTAACCACGAACGTTGTTAGGCAAATCACTAACAAAGGCGCGCCAGCGGCTAGTAAGCCAATAGCAATAAATTGTGATGCACCTGCATAAACAAAAATAGACATGGCGAGGGCAGTAATCCAACTAATACCACTAGGTTCTGCTAGGGCACCAAAAATCAAACCAAAAGGGGAAGCTGATAAAAGTAACGGTAATGTATGACGAACACCGCTAAGAAAAAATTGTAACTTCACTGTAAAACCCTATCGCTGTGTATGAAA